>JBFHCW010000072.1:0-9453 GCA_041585035.1 Litorivivens sp. | reverse complement strand
TATTGCGCTGCCAGCACCGCTGGTGTTTACCGGAGCTGGTAGCTCAGCCGCTCTGTGTAATGCAATCGCGGGGTTCGGCCACAAACGCGTTTTGGTGGTTACTGACAAGATGCTGGTAGAGCTCGGCATCGTCGCACAGGCTACCAAGGCGCTCGAAGAGCAGGGCATTGGCGTAGAAGTCTACGACGCCATATTACCCGACCCGGATTTTGCACAGGTCGATGGTGGCATACAGCATTGCCGCACCCACAGCTGCGATGCGGTATTGGCGATAGGCGGAGGCTCTTCGCTGGATGCCGCAAAAATCATTGCCCTGAGCGCCGGCTCCGACCAGGCTCCGCGTGATGTACTGGGCTTTTTTAAGGTTTCCCAGCGGGGGCTGCCTACTTACTGTCTGCCCACGACCGCAGGGACAGGCTCTGAAGCCACCATGGTCTCGGTGATCACCGACACGGCTTCCAGCACGAAATGTTTTATCGTTGACCCCAAGCTTATACCCAGCGCCGTAGCGCTTGATGCAAGCCTGATGACCGGGCTGCCACCGGCGATCTCCGCCGCAACCGGCATGGATGCGCTAACCCACGCTATAGAGTCTGCGTTGTCCAGAGAAGCCAACGACGAAACCCGTCAAAAAGCCCTGACCGCCGTCAGCATGATTTTCAATAATCTGGAAACAGCCGTTAAAGATGGGGCTAATCTGCAAGCGCGTGAAGCCATGGCTATCGCCAGCTATTACGCCGGCTCAGCTTTTACCATTACCAATGTGGGGTATGTGCACGGCCTTGCGCATCAGCTGGGCGCGCTGTGTCATTTGCCGCACGGTTTGGCGAATGCGCTATTTCTACCGCATATACTCGAATTCTATTTGGATAAAGCGGCACCGGAAATGGCCCGAATAGCCCAGGCAGCAGGCGTAGGGGAGGATGCCGACCCTGATCGGGAGCGCGCACAAAAGCTGGTAAACGCGGTGAAACAGCTAAAGATCAACACTGGCATGCCTAGCCATGCGGAAGGTCTTAAAGAGGAAATGGTAAGCGAATTGGTGGATCGGGCGCTGAAGGAATCACATGGGCTCTACGGCTACCCGGTGCCAAAGTACATGCGGCGCAAAGAATGCGAAGTCATTGTTCGAAAGTTGCTGGTAGCGTAAGCCGTCAAAGTTTTTGCTTAGGTCGCGGTGATTAACGAGCTATCTTAAGCCAGAAATTTTTGGATTCAATGCCAAGGCCTTGAGAAAAGAGATGGCGGTGGTGCATCCGGCTTCTAGTTGCCGAGCCACCTGAATCACCTCCGCAGGTTCTATTCTGCCGGCTGCAAAAACAGGGTTTGCATGACTTCCGCCACTGGTGCCTCGCGGTCGAACAGGCTGCCTTCAGCAAGCCCTATACCGGTAGATTCCCAGAAGGAGCGGGAGCTGAGGGCCAGCCACTCGGAGGTCGGGGGTCGGAACATCACGATGGTGATGTCCGGGTTCACGAAACCCATTTGATCCAGCTCCAGGTTTCTTGAACTTCCGTTGGGACAATCCGCCAGCGGACACAGTCGCTGGAACGGGCTGGGTTCTTCGCCTTCAAGTATCGGCAGGGTTTTCATCCAGAACGTGGTCGGCCCCGTGCTGTTTTTCTCGCCTGGCGGGTAACGGACCTCAACACCATCGCGAAAGGACGGCAAACCGTGACGGGGTTTGGCGACGGCAAATTCGCCTATTTGAGCATTGTCGAAGTCAGGTGTGGGGACATGGTGTGTCGGTACCGGACCCAAGTTGCGAACAACAATGTGCAGGCTTTGTGCGACCGCCACCCGTTTGCCGTTGCGGTCGTGGATTTCTGCGCTAGTCATGGAGACGCCGCGGCCTTGCTTGGTCTCTTGGGCAGTAATCCGGAATCCGTCCATAGGGACAGGGCGGTGCAGTTCAACCGACAGCCGCACCAGTTGCTTATCGGGCAGGCGTTGCTCCACGGCGCGCGCGATCAGCGCGGTCACAGGACCAGCGTGACAGCCATTAGCGTCCCAAGGGCCCCGGGCGGGGTCGTTGCCATAAAATAATTCACCATCTGGGGACTGAAAAAACGCGGTATAGCGGGGGTCGATCATGAACTGGCGGGCTCCGGAAGTGTGTCAATCGCGGATATTATCGCAGATTGCGTGCCTGCGCTCCGGCGGATGCGCTTTGAATATAGAAAGGGCGGTGACTGCTCCGGTATCTAAGGTATGGCCGCTTTTAGGGCGGCTACTTGAGAATAACTAAATTTTTCCCTCAGATCGGAAGTGTGCCAAAAGCTCTGCACAGAGGGCTTTTGGCACAATAAGGCAGAGATAACGGGCTTATTGATCTATCCAATACACTCCGCGATCTGATTCACTGTCGATTGAATCACTGTAAAACGCTTCAATCTTATCCCGCTTTAGCTTCATGGTTGGCGTGAGCAAATCGTTCTCCACGCCCCAGGTGGTATCCGAAATGGCGATACGATCGAGGCGAGCGTGCGATTCGAGCTGCTCATTCACGTCATTCAGGGTCTGCTCCAGATTAGCCTTGATCTGGTCTTTACTCAGCCCCTGATCATTGAGCACAACAATCGCCATCGGGGCAGGGCGCCCCGCACCCAACACGCAGACTTGTTCAATCAGTGAGTTGGTAGACAGACGGCTTTCAATGGGCACGGGTGCCACATATTTGCCTTTCGCGGTTTTAAACTGCTCTTTTACCCGGCCGGTGATGCTGAAGGCACCGTTTTCATCGATAACGCCTTTGTCGCCGGTGCGGAACCAGTCATCAATAAAGGACTCTTTGGTCGCAGCCGGATTCTTGTAGTACTCCCTGAAAATGGCGGCACCGCGAATCAGCACTTCACCCTCGTCGGAGATTTTCATTTCATTGCAGGCAAGGGGGGTACCGATCGTGCCCATGCCCTCAACGGTAAAGGGTTGGTTAGAACAGGCCAGACCGGAGGTTTCTGTCATGCCCCAGCCCTCGGCAATATCAACCCCGATGCGGTGGAACCAGTCGAGCAAGCCGGGGGAGATTGGGGCGGAGCCTGAACCAAATGCCTTGCACAAGCCAAAGCCCAGCTTGTCGCGGATAGCCGCAGCCACCGCATCGCCACCGTCACCGGCCAACATTTCCTGTAGCTGGTCGTCGGGTATTTGTGACAGCACTTTTGCCTGAAATTTGGCCCAGAGCCGGGGAACTGAAATAAAATCGGTGGGCTGGCAGTGATGCAGCTCGTCAACAAAAGTGTCCAGTCCTTCCGAGAAGAACAGCTCAACCTCGCCGTAGAGCGATGTCATGGCAACCACTGACCGCTCGGTAATATGGGCAAGGGGCAGGTAAGACATCATACGATGCCGCTCATCACCGCCAACCATGCGGTTTTTCGTTTCAACCGCAGCCGCACCGAGATTACCGTGAGTCAGTAACACCCCCTTCGGTTTGCCGGTACTGCCCGAGGTGTAAACAATGGTCGCCATATCGTCGGCGTTGGGCTCTTGGTAGCGATCCAGCGGCGTTGAGGCATCCAGAATACTCTGCCAGCTCTGAGCGCCGGCGTATTCGCCGTTGGCGTCCGGAAAGGTGATAACGGGAATATCACTCAGGCTTGCCTGGGCGGCACTGCAGTCATCCAGCTTACCTACAAAACACAGCTTGGACTCACTGTGCTCAATCACATAGTCAATGGTGTCAGAGGAGGCGGTGGAATAGATGGGCACAGGTATAATGCCTGCCAGCATCATGCCCAAATCCGCCGCCAGCCATGCGTAACTGTTCTTGGCGAGAATCGCGACCCGATCACCAGGCTCAATGCCTTGTTTCAGTAGGGCATTCGCAACCCGGCTGCCTTGATCAACGACTTCGGCGATCGTGTAGCTCTTCCATACGCCGTTGGTGGGCTGGTGCAGCCAGATATCGTCGGGCTTATTCTTAAGGTTGGCTTTAAGCTGCTCGACGGGCAAGACGTAAGAGGTATTGGTCGTCATGGGCAATGATTACCTGTCATTATGTAGTGGTTGTTAGGTGCACACTTGCAATCTCTGGAACAATTAAACATGTCTGCGAACATGTCTCAAGACTAATAATTCCTGTGGTTTAGGACTGTTAACTTCTTTACAGTCGTGTGTTTCGGTGGGTCTGAGGCCATAGGTTACAGCGAGAAAAGCCGGATACCCAAATTCACGCTGATATTGGCCCCGTGGCAAAGAATCGGCGTGCAAACATACTCCGCTGCAGTCGTAGCCGCCCATCTCTGAACGGACGTTCTTTTGTTGCCGTGTCTGAAGTGCTATAACGCAAAGTCTTTGCATGTACAAAACCAGATACGGGATATGAGAATTTCGCATTTATGAGCACAAAAGTAGGTAACCGCACTAACGGTGACTGGGCTACTACGAGTTGGCGGCAGAAGAATGCCCTGCAGCAGCCAGGCTATCGCGACCTCGATGCGCTTCATCGTGTGGAGTCGCAATTGAAGACACTCCCCCCCTTAGTGCTGGCGAACGAAGTTTCATCGCTACGCGATCGGCTGGCCTGCGTGGCCCAGGGCGAGGCTTTTCTCCTTCAGGGCGGCGACTGTGCTGAAAGCTTTGCTGATTTCTCGGCAGATTCCATACGCAGTACCTTTAATGTCTTGCTGCAGATGGCGATTGTGCTGACCTATGCAGGCCGCAAGCCAGTGTTAAAAGTCGGTCGCATCGCTGGGCAGTTTGGCAAACCTCGTTCATCTGATATGGAAGAAAGCGATGGCAAAAGTTTGCCGAGCTATAGGGGCGATATTATCAATGCCTCTACCTTTGATGAGCGCTCCCGTGAGCCTGATCCCGGCCGTATGATTGAGGCTTATAATCAGTCGGCAAATACGCTCAATCTGCTGCGCGCTTTCATCGGTGGAGGTCAGGCCGATCTTCACCAAGTGCATCAATGGAACTTGAGCTTTCTGGAGAACAATCCGCTTCGCGATCGCTACGAGCAAATGGCGCGGACGATTCAGGATGCGCTGTCATTTATGGAAGTGTGCGGGGTTAACAGTCAAAGCCACCCGGCCTTAAGTCAGACCGAGTTTTTCACCTCGCACGAAGCCTTACTGTTGCCCTATGAGGAGGCGTTAACGCGACAAAACCCGGTTACGGGCGGATGGTACGACTCATCGGCGCACATGATCTGGATCGGCGAACGGACACGGCAACTCGATGGTGCCCATGTGGAATTCTTCCGTGGGATCGAAAACCCTGTGGGAGTAAAGGTCGGGCCGTCCATGGGCGTTGATGAATTGCTGGCGTTAGTCGATGTACTAAACCCGCACAATGAGGCTGGCCGGCTCACGTTAATCAGTCGAATGGGGAGTGATGGCATTTCCAAAACCCTGCCTTCTCTCGCCGCTGCGCTCAAGCGCGAAGGCCGGCATGTGATCTGGTCTTGTGATCCTATGCACGGCAACACGATTAAAGCTTCCAGTGGTTTCAAGACACGTTCTTTTGACCGGATACTGTCAGAAATCAAGCAGTTCTTTGCCATTCTGGGGAGTGAGTCTGTGCACCCTGGCGGCATACATCTGGAGATGACCGGTCAGCATGTAACAGAGTGTACCGGGGGGGCCTATCAAATTTCCGATGCAGATCTGGCCAAGTGTTACCAGACACAATGCGATCCCCGCCTAAACGCCGATCAAGTGCTGGAACTAGCCTTTGAGGTGGCGGATTTTCTCCGCGACTAGCAGAATACAAAAGGGGCTTAAGTAGTTGGGGCCGCAGGCCCCGTCGGAGTCTTACTAACCTGTCGGCAAAGCGCGATTGTTCTTGATTTCCTGCAGGCTAAAGCTCGACTCCACGTTCTTCACTCCCGGATACTTCAGTATTCGACGCATGGTTAACTCGGAAAAGTGGTCGATATTGCGCGCGACCACTTTCATTAAATAGTCGTGGGAACCGCTGGTGGCAAAACATTCCACGATGTGGTCTTCGGCAGCTACGCAGTCTATAAATTTTTCTGTATCCGCTTCAGTCTGATTCTCCATGGTGACCTGCACAAAGGCTGTAACTTCCAGCCCCAGTTTGCGCTGATCTACGGTGGCGGCATAGCCGGTAATCAGACCGCTGGATTCCAGTTGTTTTACGCGCCGAAAGCACGGCGAATCTGAAAGTCCTACTTGCTGGGCCAGTTCCGCATTGGAAATCCGGCCATTGTGCTGGAGTATCCGCAGGATGTCTTTCTCCTTTTTGCTGATATCCATGGGTCCATTATTCCTCTTATAAGCCACTTATAGGTTATATCTTTCCCGATAATGCCGTTTTTACGGTGAAAAAGAAATATCTCTTCGCTCAATCAGGCATAGCATGATGTTGGTGGCGGCTTATCCCGCCAATGCCCGATTTGTTGCAGTCAAGGGGAGAGAGCAATGGCAGACCTGTTTGACAACCCGCTGGGTACCGATGGTTTTGAGTTTGTTGAGTATGCGGCACCGGATCCCGAGTTGCTGCGCTCACTGTTCTCGAAAATGGGTTTTCCCGCAACCCATCACCACCGTTCCAAAAACATAACCTTGCATCGGCAGGGCGATATCAACTTTATTATCAACGCGGAGCCGGAATCCTTTGCGCAGCAGTTTGCCGCCAAGCACGGCCCCTGTGCGTGTGCGATGGCCTTTCGGGTAAAAGATGCGGCGCAGGCTATCGAAAAGGCGATCGCCGCTGGCGCCACCCCTGTCCAGGAGAAAGTCGGCCCGATGGAGCTGAACATTCCCGCGATTGAAGGGATTGGGGGTAGCCGGCTGTACTTGGTGGACCGCTACGGCGACCAGTCTATCTACGATGTGGATTTCGTGCCGCTACCCAACGTGAAATCCGAGCCTTCCGCAGGCCTGCTGCGGATCGATCACTTAACCCACAATGTGCGCCAGGGCAATATGGCCAAGTGGGCAGGCTTCTACGAAAAAGTCTTTAATTTTCGGGAGATCCGATTCTTCGATATTGAAGGCAAAGTGACCGGTTTGGTGAGCAAGGCAATGACCAGCCCCTGCGGCAAGATCCGTATTCCGATCAACGAGTCGTCCGATGATCAATCTCAGATCGAAGAGTACCTGCGTGAATATAACGGCGAAGGGATTCAGCATATCGCGCTGGATACCGATGATATCTATGCAACCGTCGATCAACTGCGCGCCAACGGCATCAGCTTTCAGGATACCCCAGATACCTACTACGAACAGTTGTCCACACGCCTGCCTGATCACCCGGAAGATGAAGACGAGCTGCGCAAGCGTAAAGTGCTGCTCGACGGGGGTGAGGCTCAGGGCGGTGGTTACCTGTTGCAGATTTTCACCAACAATGTGATTGGGCCCATCTTCTTTGAAATCATCCAGCGCAAAGGCAATGAAGGTTTTGGTGAGGGCAATTTCCAGGCACTGTTTGAATCGATCGAACTCGATCAGATTCGACGAGGCGTAATTACTGCACCCGACGCCGACAAAGCCGCTAGCTGAACAAAATAGCCGGGAGTAGGGCATGAAACAGTGGATTCCGTTTTCAATCGGGCAGGGCACGTACTCTCGGCAGGCCCATTGTGACCTGCCCGAGGGCACTTTTGAGCGGGAAGTGGGGAAAGAAGGCTTCTTTGGCCCGGCGACCCACTTTTATCACCGCCATCCGCCCACGGCGTGGACTGATATCGAGGGGGCTATTCGGCCCCGGGCTTTCGATACCAACAAGCTCGACCCTCAAGGGTCGCCATGGAATGCCCCCGTTCTGCTGAAAAACCGCCATTGCCAGATTCGCATTTGGCAATGCGATCAGGCTATGCCGCAACTGGCACGCAATGCAGATGGCGACGATCTGCTGTTTGTCCATGAAGGCGAGGGCAGTTTGTACTGCGACTATGGGCGCCTGAGCTACCGCGATGGTGATTACATTGTTCTGCCGCGCGGTACGCTGTGGAGGCTGGAGCCGGGCAGCACCACGCGTTTGCTAATGGTCGAGGCGACCAACAGCAGTTACCGACTTCCCGACAAAGGCATGCTGGGGCCAAATGCCATCTTTGATCCAGCGGTCCTGGATACACCAGAGATTGACCAGGCCTTTCTCGGGCAGCAGCACGATAACGAAACAAGCGTCGAGGTAAAACGGCTGGATGCGACCTCCCGTATCCGTTTTCCCTTCAACCCACTGGATGCTGTCGGCTGGAAGGGCAATCTGTCTGTGGTAAAGGTTAACTGGCGTGATATTCGCCCGGTTATGAGTCACCGTTATCACCTGCCGCCCTCAGCGCACACCACGTTTCTGAGCGATCGCTTTGTTGTCTGCACCTTTTGCCCGCGTCCTATCGAAAGTGATCCCGGGGCATTGAAAGTGCCGTTCTTCCACAGCAATGACGACTTCGAAGAATTCATCTTCTATCACCGTGGTGAGTTCTTCAGCCGTGACAATATCCATCCGGGCATGACCAGCTATCACCCCTTCGGTTTTACCCACGGCCCCCATCCCGGCGCTTTCAATAAAGGTAAGGAGCATGCCAACACCGTGACCGACGAAGTGGCGGTGATGATCGATACTCGTGATGCTCTGGATGTAACAGAAGCGGCAGAGCACTGTGAATGGCGTGACTATGCGCAATCCTGGAAACAGTCGACTGAAGCAACGGAGTAGATAATGAAACTTGCCTCTTTAAAGCACGGTCGCGACGGCCAGCTTGTTGTTGTCTCCAAAGACCTTACGCGCTATGTGCCGGTCCCGGATATTGCGGTGAGCCTGCAGACGGCGCTGGATAATTGGTCTGAAAGCGAACCGCAACTGCGCAAAGTCTATCAAGACCTAAACAAGGGCCTTATAGACGGCAGCGCGTTTGACGCCGAAATGGCTGCCTCTCCGCTGCCTCGCGCCTATCAATGGGCGGATGGCTCTGCCTATGTGAACCATGTGGAATTAGTGCGTAAGGCACGCGGTGCGGAAATGCCGGAATCCTTCTGGACTGACCCGCTAATGTATCAGGGGGGCTCCGATGATTTCCTCGCGCCGACAGAGGCCATTCGCATGGCCTCGGTAGAGTGGGGCATAGACTTTGAAGCTGAAATCGCCGTGGTTACCGATGACGTACCTTGCGGCGTGTCAGCGGACGCGGCAGGCGAGCATATAAAGCTGGTAATGCTAGTCAATGATGTGTCGCTACGTAATTTGATTCCCGCTGAGCTCGCCAAGGGGTTTGGATTCTTTCATGCCAAACCGTCGAGCGCCTTTTCTCCCATCGCGGTGACACCGGATGAGCTGGGCAACAACTGGTGTGACGGTAAACTGCACTTGCCGTTACTGAGCACGTTTAATGGCGAACTATTTGGCAAGCCCAATGCCGGCCTTGATATGACCTTTTCTTTCCCGGAGCTGGTCGCACACGCTGCAAAAACGCGAAATTTGTGCGCAGGCACGATAATCGGGTCCGGTACAGTTTCCAACAAACTGGATGGTGGCCCCGGC
>JBFHCW010000071.1:0-9705 GCA_041585035.1 Litorivivens sp. | reverse complement strand
TTCAGGGCCTGCAAGCCCGTGCCACAGGCCTGCTGCACATCGACGCAGGGGGTGTTGGGATCCAGGCTGGTGTCGAGCACCGATTCACGCACCAGATTGAAATCGCGAGCGTGCTTCATTACCGCCCCCGCTGTGACCTCGCCCAGACGCTGGCCCTGCAGATTATAGCGCTGCACCAGCCCTTCGATGGCCGCGCTCAGCATTTGCTGATTGCTGGCACCAAACAGTGCGGTATTGGATCGGGCGAAAGGAATACGGTTACCGCCAATAATGGCGACGCGACGAATAGATTGAGTCATGGCAAGCTCCAGTCAAGTTGCAGGCAGTATAATCGGGCGAAATCTGGCAGCATTGGCTGAGCTGCCGCGCGCTTCGGTCTGTGCCGTCAATTCGCAGCCGGGCCCAGCGCTCTAGAATACACCCCAATTAATCTTTTGACGCAGGATACGCGACAATGAGCCAGATAGTAGAGACCCTGATCAACCTTGGCCTCGGTAAGCCGGCCGATCTCAAACGCGGCGACACGGCGTTTACCGGCAAGGTGCTGCTTGGCGGCGGTGCCGATGCCGACTGCTTATCCACGGTTGCCACTCACTGCCAATCGCAAGGGCTGGAGCTGTGCCGCCCGGCAAGTGCTTCCGGGGAAAGTGCGGCGTCGCTCGACAACATTCAAACCTGGCAAAGCAGCGACGACGCGCCCGGTGACAAACTGCAGGCGCTGATCTTTGACGGCACTGGCATCGTTGACACCCGCGATCTCACCCTCGCTTACGACTTTTTCAAGCCCGCACTAAAAGCCTTATCCACCTGTGGCCGGATTATCATTCTGTCCCGCCCGCATCAGCAGCAATCGTCGCCCCAGGCTGCGGCCTCTCAGCGCGCGCTGGAAGGTCTGTCCCGCTCGCTGGCCAAAGAGTCTGGCAAACGCGGCACCACCGCGCAGGTCATTACGGTTGAAGCAGGCGCTGAAGCGGCGCTGGTCGGCCCACTGGGCTTTCTCCTGTCCTACCGCTCCTCCTACGTTAACGCCCAGGTATTTCGCGTGTCGGGAGCGGATATCGGCCAGTGCGACCCGCAATCACCCCTTGCCGGCAAAACGGCACTGGTCACCGGCGCCAGTCGCGGCATAGGCGCGGCCATTGCCACCGCCCTGGCGCGCGACGGCGCGAAGATCATTGGTCTGGATGTAGAACCCCTGCGCGCAGATCTCGAAGCCTTGATGGTCAAACTGGGGGGAAAGGCGCTGGTAGCGGATATTACCAGTGACGACACCCCGACCAAGGTTCTAGAGGAGGCTAAGGCCGCCGGCGGGCTCGATATTGTTGTGCACAACGCCGGCATTACCCGCGACAAAACCCTGGCCAATATGCCGCAGCACTGGTGGGATTTCACGCTGGACATTAACCTCGGCGCCGCGCTGCGCTTGAACAGTGTGTTGCTGGAATCTGCCACGCTGAACAGTGGCGGGCGTATCGTCGGGGTCTCCTCCATGAACGGTATTGCCGGACAGCGCGGTCAGTCCAACTACGCGGCCTCCAAAGCGGGGGTGATCGGCTACGTAGAACAGATGGCACCGTCATTGAAAGAGCAGAACATCACCATCAATGCGGTGGCGCCCGGCTTTATTGAAACCCAGATGACGGCGGCTATTCCGCTGATGACCCGTGAAGTGGGCCGACGCCTGAACTCACTGTCCCAAGGCGGGCAACCGGAAGACGTGGCTGAAACCATCGCCTTCTTTGCCAGCCCGCAAGCAGCAGGCGTAACCGGCAATATTATCCGGGTTTGCGGTCAGAGCTGGCTGGGGGCCTGATCAGCGGAAAATCTGGTCTGTAATTGCGCCTGTTTGAACTCCCGGTATTCAACGGGCGTCATATCAGTCCAGCGTTTGAAGGCCCGGTAGAAGGTGCTGGGCTCGGAAAAGCCGGTGAGGTAGACAATATCGGCAATGGACTCATCGGTGCGGGACAGCAGGCGTTTGGCCAGATAACAGCGATAGTCGGCCAACACCTGATTAAAACTGGTATCGGCTTCGGTGAGCCGCGCCCGCAGTACGCGAGCGTTCATGCCCAAGCGCTCCGCCACATCATTTAACTCGGGCTGGCCCTGCTCCAGGGTTTCAGCAATGGCGGTCCGCACATTGACCACAATGTCCTGCTTTTGCAGCCGGGCAAGTCGTTCATTGGCCAGCTGTTCGTGCAGTCGCAGCAATTCGGGCTCCGCCCGGCTAGACGGCAACTCCAGCACGTCGGCGTTGAAAACCAGCGCGGTAGACGGCTCGGCAAAGCGCACCTCGCAGCCAAACACCTCGGCATAGCGCTCGGGCGGTGCTGCCGCCTCATGGCCAAAGGCCAGCCAGCGGGGCTCGAAGTTATTCTGGGTAAGCGTACGGAAGTAGCGGATCAGGTAAAGCGCAGAGGCTTCGATAAAATGTCGGAGCTCGGTTGACGCGCCGCCGCTGAAATCGATATTGAGGCAGGCCATATCCCCGTCGCGCTCCAGTTCCCAGCGCGATGCGTCGGAGACCAGACGCTGATAGTTCAGCGCGCGCTGCAGACCATCGCCGAAGGTTGGGCTGCTGAGAAACAGATACTCCCACACCTGCCCCTTGTGCAGCGACATGATCTCCGCCAGATGAAGACCAATCAGAGGGTCGCCGCTGATTTCCTCAACCACCTGCCAGAAGTGCCGCTGCGCCGCATGGGGGTAGCGAGCGTGACTGGTTTGCAGCAGCTCGGGGGTGATATTGCAGCGCTGCGCGATCTGATCGATATCCAGCCCTTTTTCAATCAGCGCCGGATAGACCAACTGGACAATAAAGGAGGAATCCTGCAGATCCAGTACGTTTTCAGCCATTCTCATTATTCGCCGGGTTTGCTGTGATGAATTGTGCCAGCCTCACGACGGCAAGCCAATGCCGAACTCCGCATTGACCCTTATGCCGTGATATCCTGCTGACGCGGCGAATGACCGCCACCTGTCTGACAACCTATAGTTTTTCGAACGAAACACTGCTCACTACGGAGAACGTCTATGTCGATCGAACTTAACTTTGCGCAGACTCCAGCCATGCCTCCGTTGCTGCTGCGAGCTGCAATCGCGCGCAAGCCGGCTGCGTCGTCGACCGTTCCCGCCATTTCCGCTTCGATTGCCAGACTTGAGGTCAGCGCCACCAAACTACGTCGCTACAATCAGGTCTGCGGATTTAACGACGACATCGAGATACTGCCGGCTACCTACCCCCATATTGCGGCTTTCAGCCTGCATATGGAAATGCTGCTACACAAAGCCTTTCCGTTTTCGCCGATGGGAATTATCCACACCCGCAACCGCATCGAACAGCGCCGCCCCATTGCGCTCGGCGAGCCGCTCAGCCTGACGGCAAGTATTCACGCCAGTCGCGAAGTCGCCGCCGGGCTGGAAGTCGACATTCTGACCGAAGCACAGGCCGCTGGCGGAACCGTCTGGACTGACCTTACAACCGTACTCAAACGCGGCAAGAGCACAGCGCCGAGCGTCAAAAAACGCGGCCAGCTGTCGGAGTTTGAGCACAGCCAAACGTGGGAGCTGGATTCTAATCTGGGACGGCGCTATGCCTCGGTATCGGGTGACTACAACCCCATCCACCTCTTTCCCGCCAGTGCGCGCCTGCTGGGTTTTAAACGCCATATTGCGCACGGCATGTGGAGTAAGGCGCGCTGCCTGGCGGCACTGCAACCCCAGCTCAACGCCGAGGCCTTTGCCATTGATGTGGAATTCAAGACGCCGTTGTTTTTGCCAGCCAGCGTCAAGTTGATGCATTCCATGACGGACGGCGAGATCCAGTTTTCCCTGCGCAATGCACAAGGCAACCGGCCTCACCTCAATGGCACGATGACGGCACTCTAGGCTCAGCCATCACCGCCAAAGGTTGCCACCGAGTTCAAAATCAGCTGAATAAGCTGGGTTTGGCGAGCAACACCCGTTTTGGAAAATACCGAACTGAGGTGGGATTTGGCGGTATTCCGGGAAATACCGAGCTCTGACGAAGCCTCATCCAGGGTAAGCCCGTTTACCAATCGCAATGCCAGCTTGGATTCGGCCGGGGTAAAACCAAACAGCTCAATCAAAATATCACTGGGTGCCTGCCGCGGCTGGTAAGGGTCGCTGACCAGAATAGCTGCGGTGGGATTACTACTGCCATCCGAACCTTCTATAGGGGGCAGCGGCCTGACCAGCAAGCCCAACCCTGTCATCGAGCCCCGATCAGCCACCCGGAAGGCGCGAACAAATCCGGGTTTGAACTGGCGATGTGCCTCCATTACCTCTTCCAGACAGGCGCGGAAAGCGCGGTTCTCCTGGCTGTCGCCAACCTGCAGCGCGCCGGCCACCTGCTGGATCCCCCGCTTTTCCGCCAGCAGGCGTTCCGCCGCGTGGTTTTTGCGCAGGACTCTGGCGTTGCCGTCGAGGATCACAACCCCCATTGACAGCTTGTCGATCGCATCTTCATAGAAAGCGCGCTCGCTTTCCGTGCGCAGTATGCGCGAATGAAGCTCAATGGCCTGTTCCAGATGCGGCAGTAACTGGCGGCACAGGCTCTTTTCCGCCTCACCAAAATTATCGCGGGCCTTGGGCCGGGTTATCCGCAGGCGCGCGGTAAGCCCGTCCGGGCCCACCAGATCGGCCCCCATGATATGACGCACATCCGATGGGGTGATGTATTCCCGATAGTAGTCGGAGTTGAAAAACTCCTCCTCACCGACAAACTCCGACACCGTGTAAACCTCTCCCGGCGGCAGGTTGACGAAAGGGTCCATCGAGAAATAGGTATCGTTGTAGGAATTGAATATATGTGGAGACATGACAATCGCATTCAGCACAACACCCGCATCGCCTTCCCGCGGCGGGCGCAGTATCAGCGTGGCGTAGTTGCCATTAACCGCCTCGCGAAAGTCATTGAGAAAGGTCTGCCAGGGTGTTTCTTCCAGAGGGCCCCGATAGGCCGCCTGAATCAAGGCATCCAACGCAGGACTGATCTGGTATTTGCTACTGCTCAAGGCGTCAACCACATGGTTATTGTCTGCGCAGGATTGTAACAGGCTCAGCCGGTGAATGGCCCCATATCAAAATAATCCCACCAGCGGGCAATCTTGCCATCTCGAAATTCAAAAACTCCCATCACCGGCAGCTCGATCTGCTTGCCGTTGAGCACAATGCGGTCAGTGCGCTCGTTCATCACCGTATTTCCGTTGATTACCTGCCGGTGTACGATGAACTCAATCGAATCCATCGACCCCAGAAAGCCCTCTATAAAAGTGCGAATCTCGGCAGCGCCCCGATTGATCGGTGGCATCGGTACATTGTTGTACTCGGCATCCTCGGTAAAGCAGTCCATCAGCGTTTCGAGATCTTTGTTGCACCAGGCATCGATAAATACCTGCATAAATGCACTATAGTCGTGGGACATCAAGCTCTCCTTTTCTTATGGATGCGGCTTCAGAACCCGGTTCAGGGGCTGCGGAAAAAGTTGGGATATTTCTTTCTCAGGAAGGCCTGCTCCTGCATAACGCGGTGCTGACTGATGCCCCGCGTGAGCTGCAAAACCGCTTGACTGGCATCCAAACGCAACACTCGCCCGCTTACCGCTTCGGTTTGCTCATCATGGAATAGAATGGTGCCGCTCACGATATCGCCAACGTCCAGCGCAATACCGGGGTTGAGCACTACGCGAATACCGTTCTCGGCAATTTCGACCACCTTATGCTCTGCATCACCGGCGACCAGCACCGGTTGCTCAGACGTGGGGTACGGCAAACGAAAAAACTCACGCCGCTGCTCGCCATCGCGAAATTCATTCATTAGACGTCTCCTCGTGCTCGCAGGCTCCCTCAGCGTAACCGAGAACACTTTCATCAGCGCAGGCATCGCAGGCATTGCCATAGGTTTTAGATTCGGTGCTGGGACAGGGCTCAGTAACACAACGCACACCGGCATCGCGCAGCCCACAGACGGGGCGATATTCCCGGGTACAGAACTCCGGGCGGGGAGTTTCACATTGCTTTAGTGGCGCCTGAGCATCGCCAGGGTTCGAACATCCGCTCACCATAAGCAACACCACTGCCGCCAGCAGGGGCCAAACACGCATGACACTCTCCGTCCCGCAATCATAGTAAAGAGCGTAGCGAATTTTAGGGGTGGGGAGAAGGGGAAATAGCCAACGAGGGAGACTGGTGTTTTGCACCGCCCCCTCAGAAAGCAATAATCAGTGCGGCAGGTATTCGCCGCCGTTTACATCCAGCGCCGCCCCGGTGATGGCGCGCGCATAGTCCGAGGCGAGGAAAATGGCCGCTTTGGCGCAATCCCCATCTTCGGGAATAACCCGCAGCGGAATATTCTGCGCCACGCCCGCTTTCTGATCCTCAACCGATACGCCGGTTGCTTCGGCCTGTTGCTGCATGTAGCCCTCAACGGGCGGGCCCCACATCCACCCCATGTAAGTTGAATTGACGCGAATATTGTAGGGGCCCAGCTCTAAAGCCAGATGTTGGGTAGCACTGGCAAGCGCCGCTTTGGACGCGCCATAGCCCGCCTGCGTTTGGAGTGGACGCCGGGTTACCATGGTATTAATCATGACAATAGCGCCACCGCCCTGCTTTTTCATGTGGGGTACGACTTTCAAAGTCAGCGCCATGGTGCCGTAGAGGTTAACCTCCATGGCAGCCCGCCAGCCGTCGAGATCGGCATTTTCCACAAGGTCAAAGGCGCCCGGGTTGTAGGCACTGTTGATCAGTACATCGATTCGGCCGTAGGCCTCAATCGTTTTTGCCACCAGATTGTCGCACTGGGCCGTGTCGGCAATATCCGTAGGCACTTTCAGAACCGGAGTATCGAGCCCGGCCTCGCGAATTTCCTTCTCGGCCTCATCCAGCTTAGTAGCCGTGCGCGCACAGATGGCGAGTTTCGCGCCCTGTTTTGCCGCTTCCAGTGCCAACTCGTGGCCCAATCCCGGACCAATTCCTGAAACGATCACTACTTTATCTTTTAATAACATGCGTGCCCCTCTGTAGCCGGCCAAGACCAGCCCCTTAAAATCGTGAATCACATGCTAGGATAGCCCGAATTGACTGGCACCACCCAAACGGATGGCCGAAAGTTACAGAACGGTATAGCCAAAGCGGCGCGCTCTGCAGATAATCTGACAACATTTTGAGACGCTGACTTTTCATGCCTGAAATAAAAATAAAAAGACCTTTCGCCATCGCCGCCATCAATGCAGCCGGTAAGCTCGTACAAAAATGTGGATTCAAGCGGGAGCTGCGCGCCGACGAGTTGATGCAGCTGGCCATGCAGAATCGCGGCCTGCACGACTTTGGCGGCACTGACTTTTTGCCGGCCCTCGAAAATCTGTGTGTTGCGCTGGAGAGCGAAGCCAAACTCAATACCATTGGCCGCAGCATCGCCCGCCAGAGTCTACTCAGCCTGCTGCAGCGCCGGCTCGACATCGTCAGTTACAGCAAACAGAATCCCGGCATTAAACATCAGAAGATCCATAAACCCCTCTTTATTGCGGGTATGCCGCGCACCGGCACCACCATCCTTTATGAACTGTTGTCGCAGGACAGCAACCATCGCTTCCCCGTGAGCTGGGAGGTGGAGTGTCCTGTACCGCCCGCCAGCGAGGACACGCTCTACAGTGACCCGCGCATCGCGCAAGTGGATGCCCAGTTTGATCAAGTCGAACAACTGGTTCCAGGCTTTAAAGCGATCCATGAAGTTGGCGCAACGCTGCCGCAGGAATGTGTCGCCATTCTTGCCTCACATTTTATGAGTGAGCAATGGATTGTCTCCTACAATATGCCGAAATTCCGACGCTGGTTGATGCAACAGGACTTCAGCGGCGCCTACCAGTGGCACAAACGCTGCCTGCAGGTTATGCAGTCAGGCTACGGCGAAGGTAAGCGCTGGTTACTGAAAACCCCGCCGCATATTGGTTATTTGGAAACCATACTGCAGGTCTATCCCGACGCCTGTATTGTCCAGACTCACCGCGACCCGATGCAGGTACTCGCCTCGCTCTCCAGCCTGACCGCGTCGCTGCGATCATTGGCCAGTGATTCAATTGACCCTGTCGCGATAGGACGCGACGAAGTCGCTAATTGGAAAATCTTCCTGCAGCGCGGTATGGATGCCCGGACAAAGCTGGCCGAGAAACACTCTCAGCAATTTTTTGACGTTCGCTTTGAAGATATTCTTGAACGCCCCATCGCCGTTATCGAATCCCTGTACCGCTATTTCGGTTTTGAATTCAGTGACGAACTGCGCCAGAAAATGCAGACTTACCTCGACAACCGACCGCGCGACAAACACGGCAAACATGAATACAAGGCAGAGGATTACGGCCTGGATACTGAACAGGATCGGGGCTTGTTTGAAGATTATCTGAAACGCTATCTGCCGGCCTGACAGATTTCCTCAATCGTCGTCAGGGGGTATTTTCGGGTCGCCCGGCTGCGTCACAATGTCCGCATCTGGCTGTCGATTTAAAAGTGGCTCCGCCTCTTCTGGCGCCCCGGCCAGCCAGCGATCCAGATCGTGTTCTTCAATCATCAGCGGCATGCGGTGATGCACCCAGTCAATATCTGCCCTGGCCACGGTGGTAATCACGGTGAACGTTTCTCGCCGCTCGTCACCCTGCCCCCAGTTCTCCCAGAGCCCGGCCATCAACCAAGGGGCGCCATCCCCCCTCAATATCCTCTGGGGTTGCTTCTTACCCTCGAGTACTGGCCATTCAAAGTATGCCGAAGCAGGAACAACACACCGCTGGGAACGCCGCCAGGCCTGACGGAAAGCCGCCTTCTCGGTGAGAGTTTCAGCGCGCGCATTGAAGGTACTGAACTTTAGTTTCGGCTCTTTCGCCCACGCTGGTATCAGCGACCAGGATCGGACCTTATAGCCTTCAGCATCCACCGTGCCGGCTATCATTGTTGGCCGTATGTTCAGCCGACGCTCGGCGTCGCTCGGCCAATCATCCAGCAGCCGCGTAAGAGCGACCACTGACTTATGATGCTGTTCAAAACAGCCGCACATTGCATCAACCTCTAGTGTAAAAACACCTCAGAGCAAAAATACTCCTAACGGGCAAGCAACCGCAATACTGAAGTATATCGTGACAGGCCGCACTTCGGATCGGAGTTTACTTTGCCAACTTTTGCCCTCGCCGAAATGTTGACGGCAGTACATGCTAAGTTGATAAAAGTTAATACTTTCCGGCCTGGAAGGCTCTAATCATCGAATCTCGTTGATTCAGGACAGCTTCTAAATCCTCCGCAAGCATGTCGTACTGATCACGGTCCCGCGCCACCTGTTCACTGATCTGCTTTGACTCTTCGTGGAGTGCAATGGCGTCGTAATTATCCAACTGCTCGTGGTCCAAAGTGAACAGAATTGCCTGAAGGTGTGCCTCTGCATCGGCCATCGCCTTAGTCAGCTCGGCTATACTTTGCTTCAATGCACTGATCTCGACTTCCTTATCATGAACTTTAAGTCCGTAGCCATAAGCACGGACAAAGTCTTTCGACTGAACCGAACTGTCACTACATTGAACGGGACGATCACGCCCATACCGAGCGGCATTAAACGCGGTCGGTGCGATGCAGTAATCTTTTAGGCCGCGTTGGTAACCCACGTAGTAACGCGATGCATCCACTGGCAGGCCTGCTTTGGCAC
>JBFHCW010000070.1:0-9778 GCA_041585035.1 Litorivivens sp. | reverse complement strand
GTGCTGGCTGAGGAGATGACGCTGGGCGACTTTGTGCTGATCAACGCCTTTATGATGCAGATTTTTATGCCGCTGAACTTCCTCGGTTTTGTCTACCGGGAAATGAAAGGCGCGATGGCCAATATCGAAGCCTTGTTTGCCTTGCTGGCCCAGGTGCCGACGATACAGGATGCAGACGACGCTGTTGAACTGGTCGTCAACGAGGGGCGTATTGATTTTGAGCAGGTCAGTTTTCACTATGACCCGGAGCGCCCCATCATCGAAAACCTGAGTTTTTCGGTAGCGCCACGCCGCAAGCTTGCGATTGTCGGCAGCAGTGGCGCGGGCAAGTCCACGCTGTTCAAATTGTTGTTTCGGTTTTACGACGTCAGCGGCGGACGAATCCTGATTGACGGGCAGGACATTCGTTCTGTGAGCCAGGCTTCTTTGCGAGCAGCGATTGGCGTCGTGCCCCAGGACAGCGTGCTGTTCAATATGACGATTGGCGAGAATATTCGCTACGGGCGCGTCGATGCGAGTGATGAAGAAGTTTGGGAGGCTGTGCGCACCGCCCACCTGGAAGGTTTTATCAACAGCCTGCCGAAGGGGCTGGATACGCGCGTTGGCGAGCGCGGTTTGAAATTGTCAGGGGGTGAAAAGCAGCGGGTGGCCATTGCCCGTACCATCCTCAAGCGGCCCCCTATTCTGGTGTTCGATGAGGCGACCTCGTCACTGGACAGCCGTTCGGAGCGCAGCATTGTCGATGCCATGCGTGATATTGCCAGCGACCACACCAGTCTGGTCATTGCTCACCGTCTGTCGACTATCGTCGATGCCGATGAAATCATTGTGCTCGACAAGGGGCGGCTGGTAGAGCGCGGCTCGCATACGGAGCTGCTCATGCAGGGAGGACAGTACGCGGCGCTGTGGGCCCTGCAGCAATCGGAGCGGCGGGAGTTGGGATAAGCTCAACGGCTAACGCCGCTCCGTACTTTTTCTATCGGAAGCTGACTCAGCTGTTTGCCACCAGCGCGGTAACGTTGCCGGGCTCGGCGCTCACCTCTTCCAGTGCTTCTACCTTGCCCTTGCAGGCCTGTATCAACAGCTCCTTATTGCGGGCTAACAGGATACCGAATTCTTCGGCCTCTTTTTCGTTGGCACTGGGCACGTGTTGTTGCAGCAGTTCGGTGAGGTTCTCCGCCAGCTCCAGCATTTTGTCGTAGGCATCGGCGTCTTTCTTGCTATCAAACATTGTGTTATCCCGGTCGCACATCCACTTGGCAACAACAGCCATGGTCCGTCCTCTTGTCGGTCAGTTTTAAACACTGTATTTATATACAGCTAAAGTTGCAAGTGTTTTTTAGGGGCTTTTCACAGGCAGGGTCAGGATAAAGCGACTGCCGCCGCTGGTATTTGCTTCGCAGCTCAGATTGCCGCCAAGGCGCGCAGCATTTTTGGCGCAGATGGCAAGGCCCAGGCCGGAGCCGCGGTATTCGTCTTTGCCGTGCAGCCGGGTGAAAGGCTGGAAGATCTGTTCGCGGTATTTCTCTTCAATTCCGATACCGTCGTCGGCGACAATAATGACAACGCCGCCTTCATCGTTTCTGCTTGTCACGTCAATGTGGGGGCGCTCGTTATCATTGTATTTAATGGCATTGCTGAGCAGGTTTTGCAGAATCTGACGCAGCAACACCGGTTGGCTGTCGATTACGGGCAGCTCCTGCACATCGATATGGAAGGCGTTAACAGCTTTGCTGTTCTGCTCGGAAAGCATTCGACACAGCTCGTCTAAAAGGGCCTGCAAGTCTACCGGCTCACTGGTCAACTCGACCTTATCTACCCGCAGAAAGTCGGTTAACATCCGGATGAGCGAACTGGCGTCACTGGCGGCGCGACGGATAAAGTCGAGGTAGGTTGAGACGTCCTCCTGACGTCCCTCCTGAAGGTCATCTTTCAGCAGTTCACTAAAACTGTTGATCTGGTTAAGCGGTGCTCGCAGATCGTGGGACAGAACGTAGGCGAATTGTTCGAGCTCGCGACGACTTTCTTCGAGCGCCTGACGATAACGGGCCTTGTCGATCGCGTTCTGGACCGCGTTCGCCAATACGGGCGAATTAAGATGGTCCTTTGGCAGGTAGTCATCGGCGCCCGCGTGAATAGCGCGGGCCGCCAACAGCTCGTCGCCGTAACCGGTGGTCAGTATGATGGGAACAAAGGGTTCAAGCTGGCGTATCTGATCCAGGCCTTCTAGCGCTTCGGTGCAGGGCATCTGGTAATCCAGCAGCACCAGATCGGGGACCTCACGGCGCAGGGTGTTCAGGGCCTCGTCGAGCGATGCTGCTTCAGTAAAGGTGGCATCGATCGAGCTTTTTCCGATGGCCCTTTTCAGTGTTGCGCGATCGCCGTTATCGTCGTCTACCAGCAGGATCTTCATTCGGCACCTTTTATGGGCTCGGTCTTGGGAAAGCGCACGACGCGCCAGTAACAATCGAGCAGTTCGATCAGGTTGAGGAAGTCCTTCCCGGCGTTGTCTTTCAACACATAGCCTGCCACATTTAAGTCATAGGCGGCAATCACGTCTTCGTCGCGCGATGAGGTGGTCAACACAAACGCTATTGCACGCTTTAGCCGCGGCTGTTCGCGAATATGGCGCAAAAACTCGATACCGTCCATGCGTGGCATATTGAGATCCACCAACAGCATAAAGGGCTCTTTTAACGGCGGCTGGCCATTTTTACCGTCGATCATCTCCAGCGCTTCGACGCCGTCGATGGCGCGCACGATCGGGTTGACGACTTTAGCTTTGCGCAGTGCGCGCTGAATGGCCTTGGCATCGCCGTCGTCGTCTTCCAGCAACAGGATGGTTACGGCGTCATCGGTATTCATATTCGCGGAGCTCCCTTGCCAGTTTTGGGCCAAATAATGGTGAATCGACAACCTTCGCCGACCTGTGAATGCAATTCGATACGTCCGCCGTAGAGGTCAACGTATTTTTTGACGACGGATAGCCCGATACCACTCCCCTCGACCTGATCTCGGGGTTTGAGCGTCCGGAAGATTTCAAATATTTTGTTGTGGTAGCGCGATTCGATCCCCGGCCCGTCGTCTTCGATGCAGAATTCGTAGTCGTGATCCAACGCGCGGGCACTGACATTGATATGCCCCTGGGGTTTGTCGTGATGCTTGATGGCATTGCCAATCAGGTTGTAGAGAATCTGCTGCAGCGGCATGCGCGGTGTTTCAATGTCGGCAAAACCCTCCGAAACCGTCACCGTAATATGTTCCGGCGGCGACAGCAGGGCCAGAATATTGTCGATCATCATTTTGCCATTAATCTTTTCCTGAAAACTGGCGTCAGTAACCCGGCCGATGCGCGAGTACAGCAGCAGGTCGTCCAGCAGGTGCTCCATGCGGGTTACACGGCTGCGCAGCAGCGCCATGTTTTCCCGATCTTCATCACTGAGGTGCTCTTCCAGATCCTCAGCAAGCCACTCGGACGCGTTGTTAATAACGCGCAGTGGCGCTTTGAGGTCATGCGACGCCAGGTACGCAAAGGTTTCCAATTCTTCGTTGGTGGCTTTGAGCTTGTTTTCCATGCGCTTAAGTTCGGAAATATCCCGAAACACCACGACGGCGCCGCGCACCTTGCCCTGCTCGTCGCTGATAGCTGATGCGGTGTATTCCACCGGAAAGCAGTGACCCTGCTTGTGCCAGAACACCTCGTCACGCTCGAAATGGCTGCCGCCTTGTTGCAGCACGTGATAGATCTTGCAGGACGTTTGCGGGTAGGGGCGACCGTCGGCGTGGGAGTGATGGATGATGCCGTGTTGTTTTTGCCCCAGCATTTCTTCGGCACTGAAGCCGGTAATGCGCTCGGCGGCCTCATTGAGAAAGGTCGTTCGCCCCTCGCAGTCCAGCCCGTAGATGCCCTCTCCAGCACTTTCCAGCAGCAGCCGCAATTGGCGCTGGCTATCGGCGAGCGAGCGAGCGGTGAGCGCCGTGCGCTCGAGCAAATGGAAGGCGTACATCAGCAGTGCGGTGATGATCAGCCCGGCCACCAGCACCACGTCTTGCAGGTTGGCGCGGATATCGTCGTAGTAGGCGGCCGTGGGCCAGACGGTGAGTTGCCAGGGCTTGCCCAGAATATCGACGGTCTGGTTTGTCGACCAGTAGCGGTGGAATAACGAACGTTGGGCGGTGCTTTCAAACAGGTGTTGGTTGTCGACTTTTATCTCGAGGTGAAAATGCCGCAGGTATTCCGCGGAAATCACCCCGGTCAGTAGCTCGGTGCCCTGAAACACGGCGACAACAAAGGCACCCGTCCCGCGGCCGACCGGTGTGGACAACAGAAAGTAACTGCTGTTGTCGGCCAGCTCACTGAGATAGGACAGAATAAATTCGTTCTCACTTTTGCTGATCTCTTGCAGCGCGGTATCGAGTTTGTCGGGCTCGTCAAGAATGGGCGTGGGCGTTTCGGTCCGCACCCACTCAAGGATGTTGCGTTTCGCGTTGAAGTAGCCAATCGCGACCTTGCCCTGATGGTCGTCCACGTACCACTGGGCGTCTTTGCGCCAGAGGGCTAAATCCGGCTCATCTGAGCGCGAGAGCCGCTGGGCCATTCGCCGAAGAGAATAGGCCTGAGAGCGCATCGAATGCTGCAGGCTACTGCTGGTCATCGCGGTTTCCTGCACCATGATTTCGCGGATATTGGCCGATTCCGTTTTGCCCAAGCCCGCCCAGAGAACAATGGCACCCGCAACCACCAGGGGGACCAGGGCGCGAATAAGAATCTGCATCCCCCCGCCAAGCTCTTCTGCTTGTCGCTGCTGCGCCGCAAGGCCCAGGCCACCCAACCCAAGCAGACTGAAGCAGATAAGACTAACGGGCGCCATTCGCGCCAGATTGCCCCAGCCATAACGGCCTTGTGCCTGGTCAGCAATACCCCACAAACTGCTGGCGACTATTGCGAGGACGGCCAGACTGGCGGCCTGCAGCAGCTTCATGCGACCAAGGCTGCCGTGCTCCCTGAGCGGTGTAATTACCAGCGTGCCACCAAACAGACACAGCGCTACAGCCGCCGTGGGGGCCAGATTCAGGGTTTCGATACTCGGCTTGATGTTCAACAGCGAGTGAAACAGGTAGTCAATATTCCAGCGCGATTTGGACAGGTATTGCAGCAGGTGCGCGCTGCCAATAAGCAGGCTGATCCCGGCTCCGATCCGGGCCGCGACCGGATAGTGAAATAGAATGGCGAGCAGCGCCAAACCAGAGAACAGCACGGCCACGGCGTTGTTGAAGTGCATGGGCACGCCCAGCCCAAGCGTTATCAGTCCCGGGCTATCCTGCTGCCAGCCGATAACCACCAGTAACCCGATAATCACCGAAAGGCCGGCGGAAAACATCGTCAGCAGGAAGGGAGGCGAAGCGACTCGCATGGTTGTCCTTGTTTGTCCGATTTAACGAGGAATTGATTGAGGGGATTTCAGTGCCGTGAGGTCGAACCCGGGTAAATGTTCTTTCCTTCGCGGGACCAGTAGTGTTCGATAAACTTTAATTGTTCAATCAAGCCTGTCGGGCCCAGGTTTTTATCTATAAAGCCGTCTGCGCCGAGCTCGTAGGCCAGGCTGACATCTTCCGGCGCTGACGATGAAGAAATCACTATCAGCGGCAGCTGACTGCAGGCCTCCTGTTGCGAAATCAGTTCCATCGCTTTAAAGCCGTCAAGTCTGGGCATGTTGAGGTCAATCAGCACCACATCCGGAAAGGGCAGGCTGTTCTCGCCGTCGAGCTCAAGGGCATTCACCAGATAACGTAGCAACTCTTCGCCATCGCTGACCACCGTCAGTTCGAAGGGAATATGGATGGCATCAAGGGCTTTGCGCACCAATACGGCATCACCCAGCGAATCTTCCGCCAGGAGGATCTGGACTGTGCGTTGTTCGCGCGTCGTCAGGTCGGGGTGTTTTGGTCTAGAAGCCATATCCACTGCGGGGCCAAAGCTGAAAGTTGTGCAACACTGTCGAATCAGACCGTTGCGTCCTCGATTCAGTATAGTTCAGCTTGGGGAAACTGCGCTAATGGGGGTTAAGCGCGGGACGCTTTGGCTTGCTCATGTGATCGGGTCGGCATACGCGCCGGTGTGTGTGAGAACGTGTTCCGCGAAACCGTGGCCTGCCTCGGCGTAGAGATTGAAGGTGATGCAGCCCGCCTCGCGAATTTCGTGTTCTTCGTCAGGGTAGCGGGAAACGACCGCCAAGTCGCCACTAAAATCCTGTTTTTTCAAAAACTTAACCACAGACATGTTTTCCTTGTGGTTGGTCAGGCTGACCAGAATCAGCTTGCGGCCGGCCAGATTGGCCTTTTCCCAGAAATCCCGATCGTTGCCGTCGCCGTGCACACAGTTAACGCCCTCGGCCCGCAGGGCCTCGACCTTGTCGGCCCGCTCCTCAATACAGACAACATTGCCGGGAAAGCGCTCAATCAGATAACGGTAGGCCCCCACCCCAACCCGGCCTGCACCGACGATGACGATATCACCCTCTCCCAGGCTGGCAATGGCCGTGTCCGGTGTGCCGCGGCTGCGCTCATAGGCCTGCAACAGCGGCGCAAAATACCCATAAATATCCCGAGCGCGATTGTTGAGCGGTGTCGCAATGAAAAAAGAAAGCGCCAGGGCCAGGGCAATGGTCGTTACCCAGGGCGTCTCTATGGCGCCACTTTCGGCCGCAAGCTGGGCGACGATCAGGCCAAATTCACTGTAGGTGGCCAGAGAAAGGCCGACCAGCATCGCCGTTCTGGCTCGCTGTCGCAGCCACATCAACAACAGCACATAAACCACCGGCCGGATCAGAATAAGGGCCCCGAGCAACAGCGCCGCCAGCAGCATGTCCCCGCCGGGAAGCCCGTTAAAGCCGATTTGCAGAAAAAAACCGATAAGAAATATGTCTTTGAATTGCAAAAGGTTTTTGTACAACTCGGAGCTTTTGCTGTGGCTGTTCAGCAGCATGCCGATCAGCAGCGCGCCGAGATCGCCTTTCATGTTCACGGACTCAAACAGGCCGGCACCTCCAAGGGCCACAAGGAAGCCAAACAGCACCAGTAATTCGCCGTGTCCGACCCAGCTCAACAGCCGGCCCAGCAGCGGGCGCAACAGCGGCAGTGCCAGCAGCCCGAGGGCATACACCGTCGGAAATTTACCTGACGCCACCACTAAATAGCCGACGGCAAACAGATCCTGTACCACCAGAATACCAATGGCGATGGCGGCGTGCAGGGCAAGCGCCTCACCCTTATCTTCCAGCGTTTTGGTGGTAAAAACGGTGCTGGAAAAGGACAGCGCAAAGGCCAGGGTCAATCCCGCTTCTGTGGACAGCGCCAGCCCGGCCAGCAGTGCGTCGAGCGCACTGAGCATGCCCCAGGTCAGGGGCACCACCAGCAGGGTTTGCAGGCTTGCGGTGCCCCACACCTGGGGGGCAATCAGCTCGCGCAGGTTCAACTTCAGGCCGATGGTGAATAGCAGCAGCGTAATGCCCAGATCGGCGATAATGGCCACGGCCTCGCCTTGCCCCAAACCCAGGGCGTGGGCGATAAAGCCGGCCAGCAGGTAACCCAGCAGCGGCGGATAACCGAGGGCCCGAAAACCGAGGCCGGCACAAAAGGCGAGCAGTATCACCAGGGGTTCCAAGCGGGGCTCCTTAAGCGAGAGTCTTCAAACCAAAAAGGCCAGTATAGAGGATCAGGCCAGCACGGCAGATACCTGTTGACGAAACCAGCGGTGCCCCGGGTCGCGGTCCAGCACGCGCGGCCAGTACATATACAGGGGTATCGGCTCAATGGCCAGTGGGAAGGGGTGGCAACACACCGGATAGGTTTGCTCATAGAGCGCGCCGAGGCGCTCGGGCACGGTGGCCAGAAAGTGCGTTTGCGCTACCACAATGGGCATGGACGCAAAGTTTTGTACGCTGGCGCGAATCCGCCGTTCCATGCTCGACTGACCGATGGCGAATTCCAGCGAGGTCTGCTTGCCGTGGCGGCGGGACAGGATGACATGGGGCTCTGCCAGATAGTCCTTCAATGTGAAACCGGTTTTGATTCGCGGATGGTCGCGCGCGGCGAGCACCACCAGTTTTTCGGTACCGGCCGGTGCCTGTTGCAGCTGGGGGTGGTCGTAGCTGACGTAGTCGAGCAGCAGATCGGCCGTCAGATCCACCAGGGTTTTAACGGGCTCGTTCTGCTGAATGGGCAAGGAGTCTATGCGCAGGCCGGGCGCGCTTTCGGCGAGCTGATTCAAAAGCGGGCCCAGCACCATGCTTTCAAACATGACCTCGCCGATCAACGTGAAATGGCGGTCCGCGCTGGCGGGATCAAAGGTCGGGGTGGCCGTCACTGCGCGGCGCACCAGCTGCAGGGCCTCGTGGATATCACCTTGCAGCTGGCGCGCACGCGGTGTCGGCTGCATGCCGCTGCGCTGGCGGATAAACAACGCATCGTCAAAGGTAAGGCGAAGTCGCTGCAAGGCGGCGCTGACGGCCGGCTGGCTCATGCCCAGCGCGACCGCCGTGGCAGACAACTTGCCGGTCTCCATCAGGCTGTCGAATACCGTCAGCAGATTCAGGTCGATAGAGCGCAAATTCAGGTTCATGGATAATAAACATATAAAACATTCAATTTACAAATATCACGGCGGCGCTAGGCTGGCAACATTGCCACTGGAGGTGCGACATGCCCGATATAGCCATCAAACCCGAACATCTGGTCATTATTTTCATTCTGTTTGCCATGCTCTGGGAAGTGTGGGCGGGTCGCACCCGTGATGGACGCAAGACCCGGGAAGACTGGAATATGGCCCTGCTGACCGGTGCGGCGATGGTGGCGGTGCAGCGCCCGGCGCTGGTGCTGGCCACGGCTTTTCTCGGCGGCTTGCTGGTACCCCAGTGGCAGGGCGCGTTGAGTGAACTTGCCGCCGCGCACTTCTGGTGGGTCTTGCTGGCCTATATTGCACTGGAAGAATTGCTGCATGGCGCAGGCCACTGGTTTGCCCACGCACGGCGACCGAAAAGCAAAAACGCACAGCGTCTGCAAACCCTGTTCAAGATTGGCCATCGCCCCCACCACCTGTCCGGCGGCAATGACGCCAAGGGCCAGCTCACCGTCACCCAGACCTTTGTCGAGCACTGGTTGTGGTGGTTTATCATGCCCAACTACTGGTTCCAGTTTTTCTGTGTCTATTTAGGGCTGACCGAGGTGTTTCTGGTGGGCACGGTGTTTAAGGGGCTGTGGGCCGCCCATAACCACGTGAACTGGAACTACGACCTCTATTTTCTCAACCACCGCTGGGCCTGGGTGCGCAAAACCATGTACGGGCTGTGTCATATTCTGACCTTTCCAACCCAGCACCATCATCACCACGCGCGGGGCAAAAATTCCGGCAGCAATCTGTGCAATCTGCTGGCTGTTTACGACTGGCTGATCTTTGATTCGCTGGTGATCGAAAAGGAAAAGCCTGCCATTTATGGCTGGAAACAGTCGCCCGAAGAAGAGCGCAGTATCTGGCACCGGTTTTTTGCGACGGACCTGAAAAAGCTGGCCTGAGCTGCTTAGGGTTTGGCGACCTGCTCAAGCCGCTCGGTTGTCAAGAGTATTGTTGATTCGGTTGGCAGGTTTACTCCAGCTCAAATTCCACAAACACGGTTGAGCTGATTTTCACCTTCGCAGGTTTGAAGTCGTGGCTGGGCGGTTCGGGGGCATCCCCGCCCTTGGCGGCGTGAGCCATCGTTTCCTGCATACCGAAGTGGCGCTG
>JBFHCW010000069.1:0-9829 GCA_041585035.1 Litorivivens sp. | reverse complement strand
TATCGAACTTGAGCGTCCGCGTGATCGACTGTCACTGGCCAGCGATGCCCAGTACAACGAATACCGGGCGGCGGTATTGCGCTTTCTCCATCAACGGCATTCCAATCCCGCGCAGAAAAAAAGCGCCAAGCCGGCGGCCGCTCCAGCGAACGCGGTTGATCAGGCAGCATGATGAGCAGACAGGTGATGTCAGTGGAAAAAACAGATGTCAAATTGGGCTATATCCCGCTAACAGACTGCGCGCCGTTTGCGGTAGCCAAAGAGAAAGGCTTTTTCGACGAGCAGGGTCTAAACGTGTCGCTTAGCCGCGAACACTCCTGGGCGAGCATTCGCGATAAAGTCGGACTCGGCGTACTCGATGGCGCTCAGATGCTGGCCAGCATGCCGGTTGCCGCCCGATTGGGCGTGGCCGGCCCAAGGCTTGATATGGTGACCGGCTTTGTTTTGGACCTCAACGGCAACGCCATCACCCTCAGCAAACGTCTGTATTCCGCCGTGGTCGCGACGGATCCGGACGCCGGCTTTTCTCCCCTGGCCGCCAGCAAGGCCCTTCACCTGGTCATTCGCGCTAACGCCCAGAACAAACGACCGAAATTCCGCTTCGGCGTAGTCTTTCCGGTCTCAACCCAAAACTATGAGCTGCGTTACTGGCTGGGCTGCGGCGGCACCAATCCCGACATCGATGTCGAGATTGTCGTTATTCCGCCGCCGGAGATGGTGGATCACCTTAAATCCGGGGATATCGACGGCTATTGTGTCGGCGAGCCCTGGAATACCGTTGCGGTGCGTGCCGGACTGGGCCACGTTGTCGCCACCAAGTATGAACTCTGGAATAACAGTCCGGAAAAAGTCTTTGCCGTGGCCCGAACCTGGTCAGAGACTTACCCGGGCACCCACCGCGCGATCATACGCGCGCTGATGAAAGCCTGCGCCTGGCTCGATCAAAGTGAAAATCGCCTGATTGCCGCAGAGATACTCACCAAGTGCGGTTATATCGATCAGGAACTGGAAACCGTTGCACTTTCCCTGTGTGGTATCCACCAGCGACACCCAGATCGCCCGCCCGAAGATGCACCGGATTTTCACGTATTTAACCGCTACAGTGCGAATTTCCCCTGGCTGAATCAGGCCGAGTGGTTTATCGCCGAGATGTACCGCTGGGGCCAACTGAAAAACCCGGTTAGCATCAGCTGCATTGCCGAAGAAGTGTATTTGCCGGAACTCTATCGCGAGGTTGCCGCCGAGCTGGGCGTGCCCTGCCCTGCAATCAATCGTAAAACTGAAGGTAATCTCAGCCCGCAGATGCTGCAGAATTTTACTCCCCACCTGGGGCCCAATCAGTTTATAGACGGCAAGCGTTTCGATGTAGGCAAGGTCTTACGTTATCTGGAACAACACGAACTCAGTCAAGCCAATATCCCCGAGTTAAGGCAACGCAATGAAACCGTCAGTTAACGCCGCCCCCCTTCGCGCCCTGTTGATCGGGGTCAACTCGACACGGGCAGAGAAACTGTTGCCACTATTGGAAAACCTCGGTATCGACCTGCTGCCGAAAGAGCACGCCCGCCCGGATCTGTATCACTCACTGCAAGCGCAGCAACCGGACCTGATATTCGTGGATGTAAACTCGCCGGCGCGGGATACGCTGGAGCACGTCGTCTCCTCTGATCCGAACCTGCCCCAACCGGTAGTAAACGCTGAGGGCGATTTACGCATCAGCCTGCGTCGACTCGCTGGAGATATTGATATCAGCCTTTACGTCAGTAAAACGGTGTCACCCGCCCTGCTCCAGGCACTGATCGATATCACCATTAGCCATTGCCACAGTATTGACGTGGTGCGTCAGGAAATTGCTCTGCTAAAAGCACCTCAGAGCAGTGAATTTACCCGCGCGGCGGTGCACTGAGCACCCTCCGCCAATGACCCTTAATGCGGCGGTCCTGAATGAAAGCGAAACTCATTGTCGGGCGCCTGAATAAGCTCGGCTTCTTTCTCTGCGAAAAAGGCGATTCTGGCGTCTACCTCGCTGAGTTCAACACCCGCTTCTTTGGCGTATTGGCGCGCCAGTTTCAGGTAGTCCATGAAGTGACGGGATTCAGAGCGCAACAGTGAGGTGTAAAAGTCGGCAAGCTCTTCATCCAGCAGCGGCGCCAATCGATTAAAACGCTCGCAGGAGCGGGCTTCGATGAAGGCCCCGACAATCAGCACGTCGATCAGCTTGCCGGGTTCAGAGGTGCGCATAAACTCGCGCAGCCCACCGGCATAGCGTGCCGAGCTGAGCTGTATGTAGTCGATATTGCGCTTTTGCATAATCGCCAGAACCTGTTCAAAGTGACGCAACTCCTCGCGCGCCAGCTTTGACATACGCTGCAGCAAATCCGGCTTATCCACGTAACGGTACATGAGGTTAAGTGCTGTTGATGCCGCTTTCTTTTCGCAATTAGCATGGTCAATCAATAAGATAGATTGATTACCTAAAGCAGAATCAAGCCATCGCTCAGGCGTTTCACAGGCGAGAAAATCTTTAACGGGCTGGATATCAACGGTCTTCATGGAGAGGTCACAACAGCAGACAGAAAAGGCGCGCAAGTATAGCAGACACGCCTCAGACCACGACCTTCATGTAGCGCTCATAGTGAGCCTCGGAGAGAATGTAGAATTCCCGGTCGATCATATCCCTGAGCTGGGGCAACGGCACGTCGCGGAACTGGGCGTCAATGACCAGGCCAAACTCCGCCGGATCAACGATCTGTGTGGCACCGGCTTTTAACAGCGTAAAAGCCCAGATTTCGGGCCGTTTGTGGGCTTTATAACGAATCTGTTGGGTCTGCAGCTGCCATTCCAGCAAGGCGGCATCCACAATCTGAAGCTTATTCGCAACAACCTGCGACAAAAATTCGTCCAGCCGTTGGTCAACCACCCGTTTCTGCTCCTCGCTGTAGCCGTTCCAGTCAATGACTTCGTGGGAAAAGCGCTTGCAGCCCCGGCAGACGGTGTCACCCAGCGCAGTGGAACATACGCCAATACAGGGGGTGGTAACACGAGGCATTGCGCTCTGGCGCGCAGAGGATGGACTCACCACGGGAGGGTCTCCGGTTTATTCACAGCAAAAACGGCGGCTATAACGGTAACTGTAGTCGTCCAGAGTGACAAGTCCTGCCTTTGCCTCTTAGCGAACTGGTTGATTTACAGTATAATTGCGCACCTTTCGACGTCGATGATGGGCATCGATAGCCCCGGTTGCCGGCGATCCCGGCTGCTTCTGGGTACCGAAATTGCGATCAGAGGAGCTTAACTGTGCTTGAAGCCTACCGCGAACACGTTGCAGAGCGTGCTGCACTGGGTATCCCCCCGAAACCCCTTAACCCCGAGCAAGTCGCCGCTTTGGTGGAACTGCTGAAAAACCCGCCGGCGGGTGAAGAAGCCACTCTGGTGGAACTGATTTCCGAGCGCGTACCGCCGGGTGTTGACGAAGCTGCCTACGTAAAAGCCGGCTTTCTTTCCGCCATCGTCAAAGGCGAAGCCAGCTCTCCCCTGATCGATCGTTCCAAAGCCGTTACTCTGCTGGGTAACATGCACGGCGGCTATAACATCGTCACTCTGGTTGAGCTGCTGGATGACAGCGAGCTGGCGGCACAGGCTGCAGAAGAGCTGAAGCACACCCTGCTGATGTTTGATGCTTTCCACGACGTGGAAGAAAAGGCCAAGGCCGGCAACGAATACGCCAAGGCGGTTATGCAGAGCTGGGCCGATGGCGAGTGGTTCACCAAGCGCGACAAAGTGGCTGAATCCATCAAGGTTGCCATCTTCAAGGTCACCGGCGAAACCAATACCGACGATCTGTCCCCTGCTCCTGATGCCTGGAGCCGCCCTGACATTCCCCTGCACGCGCTGGCCATGTACAAAATGAAGCGCGATGGTCTTGAGCCTGAAGAGCCCGGCGTTCGCGGCCCGATGGCCCAGATCAAGGAAATCCAGGACAAGGGCCTGCCCGTTGCCTTCGTTGGCGATGTGGTCGGCACAGGATCTTCGCGTAAATCTGCGACCAACTCCGTACTGTGGTTCTTCGGTGACGAGATGCCCGGTACCCCCAACAAGAAGTCCGGCGGCATCTGTATCGGCAACAAGGTTGCTCCGATTTTCTACAACACCATGGAAGATGCCGGCGCACTGGTCTTTGAAGCCCCCGTTGACGACCTGAACATGGGCGACATCGTTGAGATCCGCCCCTACGACGGCAAGATCCTGAACGAAGCCGGTGAAACCATCTCCGAGTTTGAACTGAAGTCTGACGTTCTGCTGGACGAAGTACAGGCTGGCGGTCGCATCAACCTGATCATCGGTCGCGGCCTGACCACCAAGGCCCGCGAATCACTGGGTCTGCCCGAGACCGATCTGTTCCGCAAGCCGGAAGCCCCCGCAGAAAGCAACAAGGGCTACACCCTGGCCCAGAAAATGGTCGGCAAGGCCTGTGGCGTTGAAGGCATTCGCCCCGGCACCTACTGCGAGCCGCGCATGACCACAGTTGGTTCTCAGGACACTACCGGCCCGATGACCCGCGACGAACTGAAAGATCTGGCCTGCCTCGGCTTCTCCGCCGACCTGACCATGCAGTCTTTCTGTCACACGGCGGCATACCCCAAGCCGGTCGACATCGACACTCAACACACCCTGCCTGACTTCATCATGACCCGTGGCGGCGTGTCTCTGCGTCCTGGTGACGGCATTATCCACAGCTGGCTGAACCGCATGCTGCTGCCAGATACCGTCGGCACCGGTGGTGACTCTCACACCCGCTTCCCGATGGGTATTTCCTTCCCTGCCGGTTCCGGCCTGGTCGCCTTCGCTGCCGCCACCGGCGTTATGCCTCTGGATATGCCTGAGTCTGTTCTGGTTCGATTCAAAGGCAAAATGCAGCCCGGCATCACTCTGCGCGATCTGGTTCATGCCATTCCTTACTACGCAATTCAGGAAGGTCTGCTGACCGTTGAGAAGAAAGGCAAGAAGAACATCTTCTCCGGCCGTATTCTCGAAATCGAAGGTCTGGACCACCTGACTGCCGAGCAAGCCTTTGAGCTGTCTGATGCTTCCGCCGAGCGCTCTGCCGCCGGTTGTACCATCAAACTGAGCGAAGAGTCGGTTGCCGAATACCTGCGCTCCAACATCACCTTGCTGCGCTGGATGATCAGCGAAGGCTACGGTGACAAGCGTACCCTCGAGCGCCGCGCGCGCAAGATGGAAGATTGGCTGGCTAACCCCGAGCTGATGGAAGCCGACAAAGACGCTGAATACGCTGCGGTGATCGAAATCGATCTGGCCGACGTGACTGAACCCGTTGTCTGCTGCCCGAACGATCCGGACGATGCCAAAAAGCTGTCTGAAGTAGCTGGCGACAAAGTCGACGAGATCTTCATCGGTTCGTGCATGACCAACATTGGTCACTTCCGCGCGGCCGGCAAACTGCTCGACGCGCACAAAGGTGGTATCACCACGCGCATGTGGCTGTCGCCGCCCACCAAGATGGACGAACACACCCTCATGGAGGAAGGCTACTACAACATCTTCGGCCGCGCTGGCGCGCGTATGGAAATGCCAGGCTGTTCACTGTGCATGGGTAACCAGGCGCGTGTGGCTCCAGGCAGCACTGTACTGTCGACCTCTACCCGCAACTTCCCGAACCGTCTGGGCGATGGCTCCAACGTCTACCTGACATCAGCGGAACTTGCTGCAGTAGGCGCGATCCTCGGCAAACTGCCGACGCCGGAAGAGTATCTGCAATACGCGGAGAAACTGGATTCCATGTCCAGCGAAATCTACCGCTACATGAACTTTGACCAGATTGCAGAGTTCCAGAAAGGTGCAGAGGAAGGCGCCCGCATTGCGGCCGTGGAGATTCAAGAAGTCGCGTAAGCGGTTTTTTGAAAAACAAAAAAATGCCCGCTTATGCGGGCATTTTTTTTGTCTGCGCGAAAAGGCTCTGAGGTGCCGTTACTTCGCGCCTTCCTTCTCCAACCACAATAGCAATTCACGCCAGTCTTCCTGATCGCGCCGATAGCTCTTGTGAGCAGGAAAATCTCCGATACCTTTACCATCAACGAAGGCCGATACGTAGTGCTGCGTGTCCCGAAGGGTCGCAGGGTAAGGAATGTTTAAACTGGTGAGAAATTTTTGCAGGCGCACCCAGGCTTTTGCCTGCTTTTTCACGCGGTTCGCAACCACGGCTACAGGTCGCCGCTCCCGCCGCATAATCGGCGTCAGCAACAACTCGCTGATAAACCGGGCGCTCGCCCGAATATCAATATCCGAAGCGAGCACCGGAATAACCAGCACATCGTGATCGGCCACCATGTCATTGAGGTCTGCGCCACCAAGGCCGGGCGGCGAGTCGGTAATCAACCACCGGGTAGAACGTGGAGCCCGCCATTGAAAGCTTCGGGTATGCACACCACTGTTTTCCAGCCGCACGCCGTGAACACCAGGAAGGCTGGAATTGCGCGATTTCACCCAATGGTGAGCTGAGGCCTGAGGGTCAGCGTCAATAAGCGTTGTACCCTCACCCCGAGCAGCCAACCAGGCCGCCAGATTGGTTGCCACGGTGGTTTTCCCGGCACCTCCTTTACTGTTGATAACCAGAATGCGACGCGCATCCAACTGGCGAATGGAAACCAGGGTGTCTGCGGGAATACTGGAACGTGTCGTGTTCGGCGTTGCGGTCATATGAGGACTGTAGGGGTCGAGACTCCGACTTCGACACAATGGGCTGTCGATAGTATCAGTTCAGCCAACTAAACGTTAGAGGCTCAACAACCCAACTGACGCGCCCGCCGTGGTGCGAGCCCCGCTATACCGGCGCAAAAGCTGCGCAGGCACGCTGAATCCCGTATGATCAAAACTGGTTCGCTGAGTGGGGTCTTCGCAGGTGAGTGGCATTACCACGTCTTTCTTCCTGATTTTTGCCGGTGCAGCCGTCTTGGCTTCGCTCGCCCTCTACACCCGCCAACCTCTGATTATCGCCTACATTGTTCTCGGCGCAGTGATTGGTCCCTACGGCGTCGAATGGGTCACCGACCTGAAACTACTGGCCGATATTGCCGACGTTGGCATCCTGTTCCTGCTGTTCCTGCTAGGGCTGGATATGCAGCCCCGCGCCTTGATCGACACCATCCAGAAATCCACCGTGGTTGCCCTACTCTCTTCGCTGGCCTTCGCAGCGATGGGTATCGGTATAGCCACAGTGTTTGGTTTCACCTTCATCGAAAGTCTGGTCATCGGTGCGGCGATGATGTTTTCCAGCACCATCATTGGTATCAAGCTACTGCCGACAACCGTACTGCATCACAAACACACCGGAGAGCTCATGATTGGCCTGCTATTGCTGCAGGACCTGATCGCCATTTTCGTACTGCTATTGCTGATGTCTCTGGGTACGGGTGAATTCAGCCTGGCAAGCTTCAGCCTGACCCTGTTGTCACTGCCTTTACTGGTGGCGGCGGCCTTTGCCGCGGTACGCTGGGTGGTACTGCCCTTGCTGCGTCGCTTTGACCGCTTTCACGAGTACATTTTCCTGGTCGCATTGGGCTGGTGTCTCGGGCTTGCCGAAGCAGGTCATGCGCTGGGCTTGTCGGCGGAGATTGGCGCGTTTCTCGCGGGTATCAGCCTGGCAACGAGTCCTATTTCGCAGTACATCGCGGCAAATCTGAAACCACTGCGTGATTTTTTCCTGATACTGTTTTTCTTTTCGCTGGGCGCGCGTTTCGATCTGGGGCTGATTGGTGAAGTTCTGCTGCCGGCGATGGTGCTGGCCACGACCATGCTGTGTATGAAACCGGTGATATTCCGCTATCTGCTGCACGGTCTGAGCGAGCGCAATTCACTGTCTTGGGACCTGGGCTTCCGGTTGGGCCAGGTCAGCGAGTTTTCGCTACTGATCGCCTACATGGCAGCGGGCTCTGCCATTATTGGCCGGGAGGCCTCTCACCTGATACAGGCGACCACCATCATCACCTTTGTGGTGTCGTCCTACATCATCATTTTAAACTACCCGACGCCGATCGCCATTTCTGACCGATTGCGCCGGGATTAGCGAAGTCCGCGGAAAAATACGGCCTTAGAAAGGCAGGACCTTCTTCAGCGGCGAGCCCACCTCGGAATCGTCACCACCCTCATCTGCTTCCTTTTCCCGGAATACGGCGGTGAACGTAACCGGAACGGCGCGGGCAATAGAACTCAGCCCGGCAATTTCCTGCAGTTTGTCGACGCCCGCCCCCAGATTAAAGTCAGCAATACTGATAAACACAGGCTCTACGGTGAACACACTGAAAGCCCCGCCGGTTCCCTTCACAATCCGAACCAGCAATTCCAGAGGCTTCTTGTTTCCGTGCAGGTCCAGCTCGCCTTTCAGGCGCCGCTGCTGAATCTCGCCGATAGCCATATCGCGAATAGCGTCGATATCAACGGTCGCGCTGTACACCGCATTCGGGAATTGTCCGACCTGAAACAGATGCTCTTTCATACGCTTGTCGCGGATATCAATACGAGTATCCACACTGGCGAGATCGACGGTAATCACCGCATTGCCCTGACGATCAACTTCGCCAGACAGCGTCGTGAAACGATGCAGCTCAGCAACCGCATTGTTTTTGATGCTGCCAAAATTCAACTGGGATACGTCCTTGTCCAGCAGCAGGTCGGCCGAAGCCAGTGGACTGGCCAGCAGAAAAGGTACGAGCCATTTTTTCATTTTTGTAACTCCTTGACGTGGGTTAGAAGATCCAATGCCTGAAATCCTAGCATAAAAAAACCCGGCACTTGGCCGGGTTTTTTTGAGACAGACGACTGATTAGAGCGCAGCGTCCAACTCCGGTACCGCATCGAACAGGTCAGCAACCAGTCCGTAATCCGCAACCTGAAAGATTGGCGCGTCTTCGTCCTTGTTGATAGCAACAATGACTTTACTGTCTTTCATACCGGCCAAGTGCTGGATAGCACCGGAGATGCCGACCGCAATGTAAAGATCAGGGGCAACGATTTTACCCGTTTGACCTACCTGCATGTCGTTCGGTACAAAACCTGCGTCAACCGCAGCGCGAGAAGCGCCTACTGCCGCGCCCAGTTTGTCGGCAACTTTGTACAGCATTTCAAAGTTGTCGCCATTCTGCATGCCACGACCACCGGACACCACAATGCTCGCCGCTGTCAGGTCAGGACGATCGCTTTCTGCAATCTCTTCCTTAACAAACTCGGATTTGCCAGCATCTTTGGCCAGATCAACCGCTTCTACGGCTGCCGAGCCACCTTCAGCAGCAACGCCGTCAAAGGCCGTTGTGCGAACGGTGATAACCTTGATGGCATCTTCGGACTGCACAGTGGCAATCACGTTGCCAGCGTAGATCGGGCGCTTGAATGTATCAGCGCTTTCGACTGACATGATTTCAGAAATCTGGGCAACATCCAGCAGCGCTGCAACACGCGGCATGAAGTTTTTGCCCGTGGTGGTGGCGGGTGCCAGAATGTGACTGTAATCCTTGCCCAGCTCTGCAACCAGATCACCCAGGTTTTCCGCCAGCTGATGGCCGTAGGCGGCGTTATCAGCGACCAGTACCTTGGCTACGCCGTCGATTTTGGCGGCGGCTTCACCGGCTGCGCTGCAGCCTTCACCGGCAACCAGAACGGCGATATCGCCGCCAACAGCTTGTGCGGCTGCAACCGTGCTCAGCGTGGCGCCCTTGATTTCTGTATTGTCGTGTTCAGCAACTACCAGAATACTCATGAGATCACCTTCGCTTCGTTCTTCAGTTTGTCTACCAGCTCAGCAACGGATTCAACCTTG
>JBFHCW010000068.1:0-10150 GCA_041585035.1 Litorivivens sp. | reverse complement strand
CCAGCCGCGCAGCGGTGCCATGCAACCGTCCGCGCCACCGAATCCGGGCAAGGTCATTACCGGGTGACCATCGCCGCGCGGCATGCGTTGCAGCAGGGGACGAGACAGCAGCAGCTGGTTAACTTCCAGCAGGGCGCGGGCGCCCTCTGACAGGGAGTGCCACAACTCGGGCGGTTCCGGATGGGGTGACGACTGCACAGCAATTCCTCGTTGGGATCTGCCATTCAGTGTCGACGGGAGCCCCGTAGCCGGTCAAGGACAAAATGGGTCAGTACTTGCCGCAATCCGGGTCCTCAGGCGGACACGGTGCGGCCTTTGGCCCAGTCGCGCAGGGCCTGAATTTTCTCCGACATCACCACCGACAGCGGTCGGGTTCTGGCCAGGGCTTCCAGCAGAGTGTCTGTGGTGAGGTCACCGCCCTGAGCGAGAGATGTATACAGACCGGACACCACCGCCTGCTCGATTTCGGCACCAGAAAAACCGCCGCTTGCCTGCGCCAGTAGCGGCAGATCGAACAGGCCGGGGCTTTGATCGCGCTTTTGCAGGTGAATGGCAAATATGTCCTGGCGCACGGTCTCGTCGGGCAGGTCCACAAAGAAAATCTCGTCGAGCCGGCCCTTGCGCACCAGCTCCGGCGGCAGGCCGCTGATGTCGTTGGAGGTGCAGCATACAAAAACCGGCTTGCTGCGCTCGGACAGCCAGGTCAGCAGGGTCCCCTGAATGCGGCGGGAGGTGCCGTCGTCGCTGCTGCCATTGGCGAGCCCTTTTTCAATTTCGTCGATCCACAAAACGCAGGGTGACATCAGTTCGGCCAGTTGCAGGGCTTCGCGCAGATTCTTTTCGGTTTCCCCGATGTATTTGTTATAGAGCGCGGCAAAATCGAGCCGCAGCAGGGGCAGGCCCCAGACGCCGGCAATGGCTTTGGCGGCCAGACTTTTACCGCCGCCCTGCACGCCCAGCAGCATCACTCCCTTGGGGGTGTCGCCCTTGAGTCCGCCATTGAGAAAGGCGCCTTTGCGCTGTTCCAGCCAGTGCTTCAACCCCTTGAGGCCGCCCACACTGGAGAATTTCTCGGTCTGGTACTCAAAGCTCAGCACACCCTCCATGTCCATCAGCTGGAATTTGGCGCGATTGATTTCCGGCAGATCGCTTTCGTCGATGGCACCGTCGTCGCGAATGGCGCTGCGAATCAGGCGGCGGCTATCGTCAAAACTGAGCCCTTTGAGGTTGGTCATCAGTTGCGCCAGTGTCTGCTGATCGGTGCGCACCCGGTGCCCTTTACCTTCGCTGGCCCAGAGCCGGGCTTCCTCGCGAATAATCGCCTCAAGCTGGGCCTCGGTCGGCAGGCGCAGACGAAAGTAGGCGGTCAGGCGCGACAGTTCCGGCGGCATTTTCAGTGTGTGGCTGATCAACGCCAGCGTCGGCCGGTTGCGGTCGTCGCGCAGAGCGATGTCCTTTAGCAGGCGAATAATCAGGGGGTTGGTGAGGTAGGGGTGAAAGTCGCAGAGGGCAATCAGGGCCGGCTGTTGCAGCTGCTTTATGGCGCGAAGGGCCTTTTCCGGATCGTCGAGATCCGCGCCGCCTTCAATCTTCTGGCCGAAGCTCAGATGATTGATGCCTTCGGTCGCCGACCAGCAGTGCAGGGCGCAGGACCGTTTAATGGCCACTCGGGTCAGTAACTGCAGGGCGCGGTTTTCTTCATGCGTTTCCAGCACCACCAGCGGCGTGCGGGATTCGAGAATCAGGTTGAGATCGTGAGCGTCATTCATGGACGACAAACATAAGCGTCGCTCCTCTGCCTGACAAGCAAAAAAAGCGCCGACTGCATGGAGCCAGCCGGCGCAAGGGGGATCAGGCGTGGACGGGAACGGCGTCGTCATCGCTCGCGACAGCGAAGGCGCCATTGCCCTGCAGCGCCACGACGGCGGTGGCCACGGTCAGAAACAGAGGGTATTCCCAGCCGCCGCCGGCGGCACTGAACACCCAGCCGAAGCCGGCGTGGGCCCAGGTGGCGCCCAGCGCGACGGGAATCAGAGCGGTTGCGACCACACGGCTCTGGTAGCCGATCACCAGGGCGAAACCGCCGACCGCCTCGGCCAGAAACGTGGCGTAGGCAATGAACGGTGGCAGGCCCAGCGACTCAAAGAAGGCAACGGTGCCGGGCAGGGTAAACACAAACAGTTTCAGGTAGACGCTGTGGGCCAGGTAAATGACGCCGAGGCTGATACGAAGCAGGGCGGTGCCGGCCTGTGCGGAGTTGATGCTGTGCATGATAGTTCTCCAATCGGTGGGTTAGGGGTAACAACGCTGTGCATTTTTGCCTAGGCGGTATTGTTTTGAAATTGGCAAAATGTGCTTGTTGATATTGCATAAATGCAAAGCTACTGTGGGTCAGTACTGTGTTTCACTGCGTAGCTGATATAGCAGCAAGCTGACAACTGAAACGCGAACAGGAGCAGATCATGGGGTTACTGGTAGAAGGTCAATGGCAGGACAAGTGGTACGACACCAGCAAAAGTGGTGGCAAGTTCGAGCGCTCCGAAAGCCAGTTCCGTGGCGTGATTGGTGATAGTGAGTACCCACCAGAGGAAGGCCGCTACCACCTCTATGTGTCACTGGCCTGTCCCTGGGCGCACCGCTGCCTGATTTTTCGCGAGCTCAAAGGGCTGGAGGATCTGATCGACGTGTCGGTGGTCAGCCCGCTGATGCTGGAGCAGGGCTGGACCTTCGATCGGGCCAGCGGCTCCACCGGTGATGCCCTGTATCACAGCGAGGTTTTGCACCAGCTTTATACTCGGCATCAGGCGGACTGCACCGGGCGGGTCACCGTGCCGGTGCTGTGGGACCGCAAGCGCGAGCGCATCGTCAACAACGAATCTTCGGAAATCATTCGCCAGTTCAACACCGCGTTCAATGGTCTTACCGGCAATGACGACGACTACTATCCCGAAGCGCTGCGCGCCGAGATCGACGATATCAATGACTACGTCTATCACCGAATCAATAACGGTGTGTATAAGGCAGGCTTTGCCACGACCCAGTCCGCCTACGAAGAAGCCTATGAGAGCCTGTTCGAGGCGCTGGATTTTGTCGAAAGCAAACTGTCGCGGCACCGTTTTCTGGTGGGGGAGCGAATCACCGAAGCGGACTGGCGGTTGTTTACCACATTGATCCGGTTTGACGCGGTTTATCACGGCCACTTCAAATGCAACCGTCAGCGGCTGGAGGAGTTTCCTGCATTGTCAGATTATGTGCGCGAGTTGTATCAGTGGCCGCAGGTAGAGATGACGGTGAATTTCAGTCATATCAAGCGCCACTATTACGGCAGTCACGCGACGATTAACCCGACGGCGATTGTGCCGGTGGGGCCGGATATCGACTATCAACGGCCCCATCATCGCCACGAATTCCCCGGCTACGATGCGGCAGGAAAGCGTCTGTGAAAGACTGGGATGACATGCGCTTTTTTCATGCGGTGGCTGAGGGTGGTTCGCTCAGCGCCGCCAGCCGTTCGCTGGGGGTGAACCACTCAACCGTGTTCCGGCGCATCAATCAGCTGGAAGAGCGACTGCAGACCCGACTGTTTGATCGGCTCGACAACCGGTATCAGCTCACCGATCTCGGTGAGCAGCTATATGCCCGCGTGCGCCAGGTGGCCGATGTCATGGATGATGTGGAGCGCCAGGTGGCCGGTCGCGATACCCTGCTTGAAGGCACCATCCGCCTCACCTGTCCGGATACTTTCCTCGATTGGATTGTGCCCGGCTTGATTGCGGATTTCTGTCGCCAGTATCCGCAGATTACCGTCGAATTGCGGGCGGATCAGGAGCATCTGGATCTGGCGCGGCGCGAAGCGGACATTGCCCTCAGAGCTACCAATTCGCCGCCGGATTACCTGATTGGCAAGCGTCTGGGGCAGATGGGTTGGGGCTTTTACGGCCTGCCGTCGCTGGGAGAATTGTCGGGCGTGCTGCCGGCGGCCGCGGCGGCGCCGGTTATCGCGCCGGAGGGCAAGTTACTGCAAATCCCGGCCTGTCAGTGGCTGGATAAACAATTGCCGCGCTTTCAGGTGGTCGCCCGCGCCGGCTCGTTGCGCGCCGCTGCCGCACTGGCGCGTCAGGGGATGGGTTTGGCGCTGCTGCCCGGCGAATCAGCTGAAGGGCTTGTCGAGCTTGCCGCGCCGGGCAAAAACTTCGATACCGGTATCTGGATTCTGCACCACCCGGATATGCGGCAGAATGCGCGCCTGAATTGCTTTGTCAGATTTATGAGTGACGCGTTTCAGCAGTGGTTTGCGCAGCGGTGGTCGACATAAAGCGGTGTCTGTGCAGGCGATGGCCGTGCTATTTTTCGGCCGATCTTCTTGCCAGTGACTGGGCGCCTTCCATAATCATTTTGATCATGACCACAGTCTCATCAATGATCTGACCTCGATCCTCCGGCGACAGGTCGGCGGCGGCCGCGCCCATGGTAAATACCAGTCGGGTAATGGCCTTGGACGCCAGCGCCGGTTCGTAGGTGGCGTGGCCGGTGACCTTTGCCATACGCGTCAATTCCTCGCACAGCTCGTCCTCAAAATAACGCAGCTCCCGATCAACCGCCTGACGAAAGGCCGGTGAACCGATGGACATCTCGCGCAGCAGGATATGAAGGGTTTTCTGCTCCGCATCGAGCTGCTCCATAAAGGCCTCAACGGAGGTCCTAATCGCGCTGCGCTCCAGCGACAGCCGCTGCCGCGCCTCGCGAATTACCCCGCGCAGGCTGCGGCCCGCCTGATCGATCAGGGCCACCGCCAGGTCGTCCACATCCCGAAAATGGCGATAGAAGGAATTGGGTGCAATGCCCGCCGCCCGGGCGATTTCCCGCAGGCTCAGGGAGGACACGCTGCGGTGGGAGTCCAGCAATTTGACGGCGGCGTTCATCAGATCCTGGGCGGTGATGGGTTTCTTTCGTTTGCCTGGGCTCGCGGCGGTCTCGGTTTTCTTCTCGGAATTCATCAACGGCTTCCTGATGGCTACTGCTCGGAGCTAACTGGCTGACCAGGCTCTCATTTCACACAGCCTAGCGCAGCGCTCCCGCGGTGTATACACGGCTGTATAGATGGTTATATATACAAATGTATTGACGTATGTATATACAAGTGTATAGTGCAAAAATTGAACATTCATAGAGGCAGGCTTCATGTTGCGCGCACATACCGGTAAACGACTGCTGCAAAACGTTATTTCCCCGGATCAGTACGATTTCTGGGCCCGCGAGCTGGGTTCCATTGCCGCCTGGGAGCGATGTTTTGCGCGGGTAGTCAGCTGCAAAGAGGAAGCGGAAGACACCGTGAGTCTGACGCTGAGGCCGAACGGCAACTTTCCCGGCTACGAGGCCGGTCAGCATATGAACCTGTCGGCGACCATCGGCGGGCGTCGGATCACCCGCAGTTACAGTTTTACCAGCACCCCGGATCAGTCGGGTCTTGTCTCTGTAACCGTGCGCCGAGATCCGCAGGGTGTGATGAGCGACTGGCTCTGGCGCGAGGCCAGGCCCGGAATGGTGCTGGAAATTAACGGTGTATTCGGTGATATGACCCTGGCGCAGATTCAGCCGGAGCCCGAGGATCACCTGGCTCTGCTGGCGGCCGGCAGCGGCATCACGCCATTGATAAGCCTGATCCGGGCGCGGCTGGCCCAGAGCCCAGAGGCCAAAGTGACACTGCTCTACTGGGAACGCAGCCCCGCGTATTTCTGCTTTAACGCCGAGCTCGATGCGCTGGCCCAACAACATACCAATTTTGCACTTCACCGCCTGACCACCCAGAGCCCGCTGGATGGAAAAGCGGTCTCCGGGCGCATTGACGCCGAACAACTGAATGACCTGCTTGGCAGTAGGGTGAGTGAAAAAGGCTCACAGCCGCTCGCCTTTATTTGCGGTGGCGCCGGCTTCGTAGAAAGCGCGCGGGCGTTGATGGGTGATCGCGCCCGGCAACTATTCGCGGAAGCGTTCAGCCCGCTGAAGGCAGCGCCAATGCATGAAAAGGCGGAGACGCTTTCCGTCACATTGCTGCAGAGCCAGCGAGTGCTGCAAGTCTCCAGTCAGGAGACGCTGCTCGATGCACTGGAGCGTCAGGGCGTTGCCGTTGAGTCAGGCTGTCGCATGGGTATCTGCAATACCTGCAGCTGCGCAACGGCCGCTGGCCGCACGCGCGATATCACCACCGGACAAGTTCACAGCGGACAGGCTACCCGGCTTTGTGTAAGCCAGGCTGCCAGCGATCTGCAACTCGATCTGTAATTCCAATCGTTACAACAAAGGGAAATTCACAATGACTTCATCAACCAGCCGGGCCTTGACGCCCGACGAACTGCAACAGTTTGGTGACGAGCTGGATGCCCTGAAAAACCGGGCACTGGCCGACGTCGGCGAAGCCGATGCGCGCTATATCAAGCGTATTCTGAAAACCGTGCGCTACACCGAATTTCTCGGCCGGGCCCTGTTGTTTGTCGGAGTATTTCCACCGGCCTGGATACTGGGCACGCTGCTCTTGGGGGTGTCCAAGATTCTGGAAAACATGGAGCTCGGTCACAACGTCATGCACGGTCAGTACGACTGGATGAACGAACCCGAGCTCAGTGGCAAAACCTACGAGTGGGATATTGTAGGAACTGCCGACATGTGGCGCAAAACGCACAACTATGAGCACCATACCTACACCAATATCAAAGGCATGGACAACGATATTGGTTACGGTCTGCTGCGTCTGTTTCCCGAGCAGCGCTGGCGTCCCTTTTTCCTCTTGCAACCGCTTTGGGCAGCGCTGCTGGCCGTGTTGTTTCAGTGGGGTGTCGCGATCCAGGATCTGGAGCTTGGCAAGGTGGTGAGTGGCCGAAAATCCAAAGCCGAACTGAAAAAACAATGGCAGCCGCTGGCTAAAAAAATACGGTTTCAGTTGCTGAAAGACTATCTGTTTTTTCCGCTGCTGGCGGGCCCCTTTTTCCTCACAGTGTTCAGCGGCAATCTGGTTGCCAATCTAATGCGCAACCTGTGGACGTTTATGATTATCTTCTGCGGTCACTTCACTGCCAAGGCAGAGGTTTTTCCGAAGTCCGTGGTAGAAAATGAAACTCAGGGCCATTGGTATCTGCGCCAGATGCGCGGTTCATCCAATCTGAAAGGCGGCAAGATCTTTCATATTCTGTCCGGCAATCTCAGCCACCAGATCGAGCACCATCTTTTTCCGACCGTGCCCGCCCGTCGCTACGGCGAACTGTCCCGCGAGGTCAAAGCAATCTGCGAGAAATACGGCCAGCACTACAATGTGGGCTCGTTGTCTTCGCAGTTCGGCCAGGTGCTCTACCGCATCCTGCGGCATTCTCTGCCGTCGCAGCCTAAACCCTTTGCCGAGATGACAACCGCCTGATCCGGGCGATCAGCAGCAGAGACGCGCTCGCCAGCGCCGCCAGTACGCCGTAGGCGGTGCTCTGGCTGACCGAGGGTAGCAGGGTGGCAGGGAGTGAGTCCGGTTTCAGTACCTGGATGCCAGAGGGCAGCAGCCACAGGCCGGGAGCATGGCGGGTCAGTACCGCCCGGTGCAGGCTGTCCTCGTTAAACAGCAGGCGATATTCAAGCGTTGTCGGCTGGAAAATACCCCCCTCTTGCGGGCACTGCCATTGCACTTGCCAGACGCTGAAGTTTTCATCGGCGTACTCGGTCAGTCCACTTAATTCGGCTTCAAGCTTGCAAGCGGTTTGTCCCTTGCGAATACCAATACCCGAGACCAGGTGAGGAGCTATGGCGTCGACTTGGTTTTCCAGCTCGCTCCAGGTCAGTTTTGACGGCGTGTCCGGGTTCAGGTGAAGCATCACGTCGGTGAGGGCGAGATCAAGCCGGAGCGTACTCGGCTGCTCGCTGTGCCAATAGAGGTAGCTGGTGCTGGCTTCGTGGCTATACGCGGTGGCTGCGACGAGGCCGGATAGCAGTAGCATTGTCATCATGACGCGCTTCATTGGCTTCCCTCCACAGCGCGGCGCGCGCGCTCAAGCAAGCGTTTGTCTGCTCGCTCTTTTTGAATCGCATAATTTTTCCTTGCCAGTTCCAGAGCGGCCTCTGGTTGCTGTTCAACATCGAGCAAAAAGCGTGCGTGCTCGTGCAGATGAATGGCGCTGTCGCGCTGGCCTGCGGCGTTGAACTGCTCGCGCAATCTACTGTGCAGGCTTTCCGCCTCGGGCGAGCCGCTTTGGCGCAGGGCGATCAGACGCAACAGGTCCAGCCGGTCCGAGGCCGGGCGACCGTGGAGGTTGGCCAGTGCCGATTGCGCCTTATCATGTTGCAGATACCAGTCTGCCAGAGAGGCCGCGCTGTAGTGGTCTTCCGGTGCGAGCGCCAGAGTCTGATGGTAGAAGGCGGGCGTATCCGGATGATTGATGGCAGCGGCGAGCTCCGACAGTGTCGCCTGAGCCCATGCCCGCTCTTGAGCCGTGTGTAGCGGCGGGTTGTCCAGCACCCCTTGCAGGCCGTCAAAAGCTTTCTGCGACTGCCCGGTTAAGCCCATCAGGTTGTGTCGGCAGCTCTGTTCAATCAGCGTGTAGCCGATGTTGCCCAGTCGAAGGCAGGCCTCTCCGGCCTGTTGGTAATCGCCTTGCACCACCGCCAGACTGTAGGCGGTAAAGTTGGCCTGGGGGTGGTTGGGTTGGGCTGCCAGCACGCGGCGGAGTGTGGCGGCGGCCTTATCGAACAGGTGTTTTCGCTGGTCAATAATGGCGCTTAATACGGCTGCGTCCGGATCACTTGCCGGCACGTGCTGGAGCATAGCTTCCGCCTTGCCCAAAGCGCGCAGATCACCGCTTTGTCGCGATAACTCGATCAGGTTGCGGACGCCATGCAATGTGTCGGTCTCGCTGATCTGGCTGCCGCTTGACGGGTGATGGCTGTTATTTTGCCAGATCACGGTCGAGGCTTGAGGGCGGGTAATGGGCGGTGCGCTCTGCACATCGGCCGAAAGACTGGTCGGGGCCACCATCCCGATAACGACAATGGCCAGCGACGAAGCGCTGGCCATTGTGCGGTGTAGCCAGCGATCAATCATTGAAGCTGGCTGTCAAAGGCTGTCGGGTTGGTGTTGTCGAGAAAGGTAAAGTCGATATCGTTGATCTCGGTCGGCACGGCCGTCGCGGGATCGGCGCCAAACAGCCCTTTAACAAAGGTCGTATAGTTGGTGGCGCTGGGAACGAATCGAGGATCAAGACTGTCGCTGTCACTGGAGCAGGCGGTCAGCCCACCCAGTGCCAGAGCGAACAGCGACGCTTTCAATACAGTGTGTCGCATGGCGTTCTCCTCAGTTATTGAGTGAGCCGGCTACCGGCACTTTCAGGTAGGGGAAGGCTTCGTCGAAATCAGTCGCGCTGACAATGGCACCATCGGTATAGGGCAGATCGTTGCTGCCGGCATTAGGATCATCCTTGAGCAATACACCCATGGCGGCGCGCAGGGCGATATCCACCACGTCATCACCGGGGCGGCGACCGTTGGGGAAGCCGGCGAGGTCATTACCCAATACCCCCAGGTTCGACTGGCTGGCGGTCGGAGTGACTGCAGTGGTGGTGTTCAGGCGCAGCATTTCCGAGGCCGTTACGCCTTCAGGCTGGTTAACGCCGGAAACGCCGGTAAGAAATACCGAGACCAGATCGGTTCGCGGAAACACGTTGGGTGCGGTAACACCGAACAGGCTTTCCAGTAGCTCGGGCAGCACGGGATTCGTTACGTAGGTGGCAAACTGGCCATCACCGGAGGGGTGGCTGGCGTTAAAGCGGTCCTTGTCTTTCAAACCAATAACCACTTCGTTTACCAGTGGCATGCCGAGTCGCGATACCTGAGTAAAGGCACCGCCCTGAACCGATGCTTTCTTGCCGTTGCTGCCACCGGTAAAGGCATCAGCCGTGGGCGAGGGGTTGAGTATGCGGGCCTGCGGCAAGGACGCGGTGGTCCAGGCGCCTATCACAGGTTCGCTGCCACTGGTCAGGCAGCTGATGGGAACCTGAAGGGCCAGCGACGTTACGTTTTTATCGGCGATGATGTTGGTTTCGCCATTGCGTGGGCCAAGTGGGTCGGTGGCGACCAGATCAAACACTTCGCCGAGGTTGACTGCAAAACCCTCACGGCGCTG
>JBFHCW010000067.1:0-10195 GCA_041585035.1 Litorivivens sp. | reverse complement strand
GGCACCGGTGCAAGCAGCTCGCAGGCCTGATTGGCCATGTCCGGGGTCAGCGTGAGTTTGGTCGGCCAGCACACCAGCAGATTATCGCAGGCGCGCTCGGCGTAGGCCTTGTCGGGTTTGATCAACTGGCTCTGTTTGGGTTCGGCGCGATCAACGGCCAGCGTGGCCCACTCGGTCTGTCCAAACGCTATCCACGGGAACAGTTCAAACAGTTCGCGGCGGGCCTTGTCGATCAAAGCGTCGGCACTCATGCCGACACCTTCGGTGGCCAGATCGCCGCCCAAGTACCAGCACATACGCCCGTCACTGCAGCGGTGACTGGATATGGTCAGTCGCGGTGACGGGTTGCTGCCCATGCAGTGGGCATACAGCGCAGAGTCAAAGTCGTGCTTGACAAGCACCTGCTGCAGCGGACGCCTCTGCATGGCGGGCTGTTCGAGATCGAGCTGGGCGAGCAGGGATTCATTGCCCGCGCCGGCGGCGAAAATAAAATTGTCAGCGGCAAGCGTCAGCCCGTTGTCCCATTGCAGGTGGGTAACCTGCCGGCCTTTGCGCTGCAATCTGGCCTGGGACCAGTCAATTTTGAAAATACGGTCGCGGTGGGGGGCGGACAGGGTTTCGATCAACGAGGGTACATCGAGCACCAGATCCGCCAGCCGGTAGAGCGAGCCTTTAAAGGCGGGGTTATCAAAGGCGGGCGGTCGATCGTCGGGTTTGACGTTATCCACCCGCCCGCGCAGCATTTTGCTGGCAAAAAAGGAGGACAGGCGCGAGGTCAGCGAGCGGGTAGACCACAAATAGAAGTGCCGGCTCAGCACATTGCAGGCGCTGATATCTACATCGCCTTGGCCTTCCAGGCAGCGGGCCCAGTGCCCGGGCATGGCGGCAATGGCTTCCGATTCGCCAGTGAGGGCGCCGCCCAGGGCGTATTTGATGCCGCCGTGAATCATGCCCTGCGAGGCCATGGTCTGTGAGCTGCCCAGCGCGCTCTGTTCGAACAGCACCGCATTGCGGCCCTCGGCGACCAGCCGATTCAGCAGCCACAGCCCGGCAATGCCGCCGCCGACGATGATGGTGTCCACCTGTGGGTGAGAGTCTGTCATGGGTTCTCCTTCAAGGGGCGCAGTATAGCAAAGTGCTTCACATGTTTCGGGCTGCTCGCTATGCTTGGCCCCACAATTCCTGCCTGATTTCTGTGATGCCGCTGCTTCTTTATACCTGCCTGTTCTACCTCATCACGCCGCTGCTGGTGCTGCGGCTGTGGCAGCGCTCACTGAAAGCCCCGGCTTACCGGCACCGTATTGCCGAGCGCTTCGGTTTTTTTGCCGCGCCTGAGCTGAGCGACAGTATCTGGGTGCATGCGGTGTCGGTGGGTGAAGTGATTGCCGCGGTGCCGATGATACGCGAGCTGCAGCAGCGTTACCCTGAGCGCCCCCTGGTGGTTACCACCATGACACCCACCGGCTCTGAGCGGGTGCGGGCCATGCTCGGTGACAGCGTTTTTCATGTCTATGCCCCCTACGATACGCCGGGCGCCATCAATCGGTTTTTGCGGCGAGTGTCGCCGACCCTGCTGGTTATTATGGAAACCGAAATCTGGCCGAATATGGTGTGTCGTTCGCGTAAGGCGGGTGTGGATGTGGTGCTGGCCAATGCCCGACTGTCAGAGAAATCCGCCCGCGGTTACGGTCGCCTGCCGGCATTGACGCGGCGGGTATTTTCTTCAATTTCCCAGGTGGTGGCGCAGCACCGCAACGATGCCGGGCGCTTTCAGGTGCTGGGGGTGCCGCCGGCACAACTAAGCGTCTCGGGTAGTGTGAAATTTGATGTCACAGTTTCTGAGGCGTTGCGCGAGCAGGCGCGGCTGGAGCGGCAGAAACTGGGCTTGGCAGCGCGGCCGGTGTGGTTGTGTGCCAGCACCCATGAGGGCGAAGAAAGCCTGATTTTGCAGGCCTTTTCCACGATTCAGAAAACCTTGCCGGAAGCGGCTCTCTTGATCGCGCCGCGCCACCCGGAGCGTTTTGATTTGGTGGCAGAACAGATTTCGGCTGATGGGTGGGCGCTGCGCCGACGCAGTGCGGGCGATACGGCCGCCGGCGCCGACGTGCTGCTGCTCGATACCATGGGTGAGTTGATGCTGCTGTTTGGTTGCGCCGATGTGGCCACCGTCGGCGGCAGTCTGATTGAGCGCGGTGGGCACAACAGTCTTGAACCGGCGGCCTGGGGCCTGCCGCTGGTCAATGGTCCCAGCGATTACAATTTCGCGGCAATTTCTGAGCTACTGCAGGGTTCCGGTGCGTTGACCTTCGCCGATTCTGCGGAGGCTCTGGCAAGCGAGGTTCAGCCGCTACTGGCGGATGAAGCGCTGAGGCGGCAGCGCGGCGCGCTTGCCAAGGCTGTCATCGATGAAAACCGCGGGGCGCTGGAACGGCTGCTATCGGTAATCGACAACCAGCTGGCATAAAAAAAGCGCTGCCAGAGCAGCGCTTTTCTAACGCGGCAGCCTTTAGATGTCCTGCTTTTTAGCCTCGTCGGCCACCAGCCACTTGTCCAGATTGTAAATGTCCTGAGGGCTCAGGGTGCCGGCCTGCTGTTTCAGTTTCAGCATGTTCAGCACGTAGTCAAAGCGGGCGTTGGCGTAATCGCGAATCGCTGCGTACAGCGAGCGCTGCGATTGCAGTACATCAACGATATTGCGTGTTCCCACCTCGTAGCCGGCCTTGGTGGCATCCAGTGCGCTCTGGGCCGACACGATATTCTGTTTGCGGGCCTTGATGCGCTGCACGTCGGTGCTCACCGTGAGGTGCAGCGAGCGGGTCTGCTGGACTACCTGACGTTGCGTGTTGATTTTCTGCTGTAGCGAGGCGTTGTATTGCTCATAGGCCTGGCGACGCGATGCGCTGACACCGCCGCCTGAGAATATGGGGATATTCAAGTCGAACTGAATCGCGCTGGTTTCTGTGGTGTCGTTGGTGGTGAAGCTGCCGGCGGCTGCGCTGTACTCATTATCCGCATCGCTGTCCTGGTAGCTGAGGCTGCCCGTTACGGAGGGCAGGTGCTCCCATTTTTTCGCTTCGGCCGTTTGGTGGCTGGACTGCATCCGGTAAAGAGCCGCTTTGAGCTGGTGATTGTTCTCCAGCGCAAAGTTTACCCATTCGGCGCGGTCTTCCGGCGTGGGCTTGGTCACCGGAAACTGCTCACTCAGACGCATGATTTCTGAATGGCTGCGACCCGTCAGAACAGACATGGCCTCATAGGCAGTGCCCAGATTGGCTTCAAAGGTCAGTCGCTGGGCTACGGTGTTGTCGAAAACCGCGCGAGCTTCGTGAACATCGGTTATGGCAATCAGGCCAACATCAAAGCGCTGCTGGGTTTGTTCCAGCTGGCGTTTGGCTGCACGCTCTTCTGCGCGGGCGGCCTCAAGATTTTCGTAGGCGCGCAAAACATTGAAGTAGCTCTGGGCAACACGAATAACCAGATCTTGCTGGTCTGCAGCCAGCTGTGCTTCGGCCTGTTTGCTGACCAGCTTGCCTGCTTTGAATGAAAACCAGCTCGGCAAATCAAAAATATTCTGGTTGAGTGACAGGGAGTAAGCCGTTGTATCGGTGTCGAGTTCCAGGTTGATCGGGGTTGTGGTGCCGCGCGTTGGGTTTGGCCCCTGCTCGATCTCGCTGTCACTGTGGGTATAGCGTGCATTGCCGCTGACTTGTGGCAACAGGGCTGAGCGCGCAATGTTCTCGGTTTCCAGGTTGGCCCGGTAGGTAGCTTCCGCCGCTTTAAGGGTGGCGTCGTTTTTCAGCGCGAGTTCGTAAATCTCGCTCAGGCTACCGCCAAAACTGAAAGAGCTGCTAAGGCCGATCAGTCCGGCCAGCGCCAGTGGTAATGCGCATCGTGTCATGCGGAGGTCCATCCCATCTACACTCAAATTTGGCAGCGAGTTTAGCAAATTGGCCTTGAAAGCCCCATCCGTATTCACATTAATTAAGTATTTTTAAGTATGGCTGCAGCGGGTATGATGAACCGCTGGCGGGCAATGCGGCCGGTCATTAACAGCAGGAATTAGCGGTATTACACGTGCCAAAACCCGTTTATAACGTCGATCTTTCAGCGCATCTGGCTGAGTGCGAACTCAACTTTGTGCGTCTGTGCAGATTGCTTCCGCGTATGGAGGCGGGCGATGAGCGCGTGTTTGGTCTTGGTGAGGGCTTGCAGGTGCGCATTGCGGTCAGTGAGCGCACACCCTATACCAGCCTGCTACAGATTGGGCAGGAGCATGCCGCACTGGCAGATCTGAATAATGAAATGACCGTGCGTGTCTATCATGACGCGGGTGTGGCCGAAGTGGCCAGTTTTGCCGGTTGCTACCGGGTGCTGGGGAAAAACGACTACCCCAATCGCCGTATGCACCAGCGCGATGAAAAGCAGCAGTGGAACCGCTTTCTCGGAGAATGGCTGCAGCACTGTCTGGAGCAAGGCCGAAGTTTGGGCAATCCTACCGCTCTTCTGACACTTTAAACCCACGCTCTGGTAAAAATGCGACAAGGTAGCTGGCATCCCTTTCTTGAGTATGTATCAATCGCGATAATGTGTAACGCGACGCCATGCCATTGTCAGGAGTGAAACTGAGCGGGCCTATGCAGCCAATCCGGATACTACAACTCAGTGATACCCATCTTGGCCAGACGCCAGGCTATGAGCTATTGGGCATGGATACCGATCACAGCATGATGCAGGTGCTGCGCCTGGCTGAAAGCCTGCCTGAGCCGGACATCTACCTCTTCAGTGGTGATATCTCCAACAACGGCTACACCGAGGCCTATGAGCGTCTTTATTGGGTGATGGATGGCCATAGCAATGTGGTCTGGCTGCCGGGTAACCATGACAGTGTTGAAGCGATGCAGGCCACCTGTGGTGGAGGCTGGTACCGGCCGCGGCTGGATCTGGGCGACTGGCAACTGATTTCCCTCGATTCTTCGGTGCCGCTTACGCCGCGCGGCACGCTGGCACAATCCCAACTGGATTTTCTCCGCGAGCATCTGGATGCGAATCCGAACAAGCACACGCTGGTTGCTTTGCACCACCACGTGCTGCCGGTCGGCTGTGATTGGCTGGATGAGCAGCTGCTGAGCAATCAAGCCGATTTTTTGGAGCTGGTTTCAGCCTACCCGCAAGTAAGGGCGGTGACCTCGGGGCATGTCCATCAGGCGCGCGATGTGGAATATCTCGGCACGCGCTTTCTTACCGCACCGTCCACCTGTGTTCAGTTTGCCCAGCACAGTGCCGACTTCCTGGTCAGCAGTGAGGCACCGGGACTGCGCTGGCTGGAGCTCTACCCTGATGGGCGCATTGAGACCGGCATTGAGCGCGTTGCCGATGTGGATTTTCAGATTGATCTTGCCGCCAAGGGTTATTGATTGTCTTCAGCCATTCTGTACATACACGGTTTTATCTCTTCTCCCCAATCCATTAAAGCGCAGCAGAGCCGGGTCTATGCCGAAGCGCTGGGCATTGAGTGTGTCGTGCCCGGCTTGCCGAATACGCCGGGGGCTACCCTTGCTCTTGTTGAGCGGGAATTGCAGGGGCTTTTGGTCCGCCACAGCCGGGTCGGGCTGATTGGCAGTTCACTGGGCGGTTTTTTCGCTACCGTGCTGGCAGAGAAATACGCCGTGCCGGCGGTACTGATTAATCCGGCGGTGCGCCCCCAGCATCTGATCGCTCACTATGTCGGTGATAATTTCAATCCCTATACTGAAGAGCATTTCCAGATTACACCGGCGCATACCCGTGAACTGGCCGATATGGAACCGCTCAGTGTGACGCCAGAGCGTTACTGGGTGCTGCTACAGAGCGGGGATGAGACGCTGGACTACCGGGACGCGCAAAGCTACTACAGTGCGTGTAGAATGACCGTCGAACAGGGCGGGGATCACTCGTTTACACGCTATGAATCCTATCTGCCCGATATCGTCACGTTTCTCCAATTGACGGAAAAATAACAGTTTATGAGCGACTATACCGCTGAATCCATTGAGGTTCTCACGGGGCTGGAGCCAGTGCGCAAACGCCCTGGCATGTACACAGACACCACCCGCCCCAACCATCTGGCTCAGGAAATCATCGATAACAGTGTCGATGAGGCGCTGGCCGGCCATGCCAGTGAAATCACCGTTACCCTTTATAAAGACGGTACCCTGAGCTGCGTCGACAACGGCCGGGGCATGCCGGTAGATATGCACAAGGTGCAGGGCAAGCCGGGGGTGGAAGTTATCATGACCACCCTGCATGCGGGGGGGAAATTCTCGAACAAAAACTACCAGTTCTCGGGCGGCCTGCACGGCGTGGGCGTATCGGTGGTGAATGCGCTCTCGTCCTGGCTGGAAGTGACGATTCGTCGTGACGGTCAGGTCTACCGGATGGCTTTCGAAGACGGGGAAAAGGCGTCTGAGCTCGAAGTCATCGACACCTGTGGCAAGCGCAATACCGGCACCGAAGTGCGCTTTTCGCCGAACCCCAAGTATTTTGATTCTGCCAAGTTTTCGATTCCGCGCCTGAAGCACGTGCTGCGGGCCAAGGCCGTGCTGTGTTCGGGCCTCAAGGTGATCTTCAAGGATGAAACCGGCGATGCCAGCGAAGAGTGGTATTACGAAGACGGTCTGACCGATTACCTGCTGAGCAGCACGCGCGGCTGGGAGACCCTGCCCCAGGAGCCTTTCGTAGGCACCTTTTCCAGTCACAATGAAGCGGTGGACTGGGCCGTACAATGGCTGCCGGAAGGTGGCGAGCCGACCACCGAGTCCTACGTCAACCTGATTCCCACGGCGCAGGGCGGCACCCACGTCAACGGTCTGCGCACGGGGCTGCTTGAAGCCATGCGTGAATTCTGCGAATTCCGCAATCTGCTGCCGCGCGGTGTCAAACTGACGCCGGAAGATATCTGGGACCGCTGTTGCTATGTGCTGTCGTCCAAGCTGGAAGACCCCCAGTTTTCCGGTCAGACCAAGGAGCGCTTGAGCTCGCGTGAAGCAGCGGCCTTTGTGTCGGGCGTTGCCAAGGATGCTTTCAGTCTGTGGCTCAATCAGCATACCGGCGAAGCGGAAAAACTGGCCGAACTGTGTATCTCCAATGCGCAGACACGGATGCGCAAGGCCAAGAAAGTGGTGCGCAAGAAGGTCACCTCGGGCCCGGCGCTACCCGGCAAGCTGGCGGACTGCTCTGGCGATGACCCGACGCGCGGTGAACTGTTTCTGGTGGAAGGTGACTCTGCAGGCGGGAGCGCCAAGCAGGGTCGCAACCGCGAGTTTCAGGCCATTCTGCCGCTGCGCGGTAAAATCCTGAATACCTGGGAAGTGGACTCCCAGGAAATTCTCGCTTCGCAGGAAGTGCACGATATTTCAGTCGCCATTGGCGTGGACCCTGCATCTGACGATTTAAGCGGTCTTCGCTACGGCAAGGTCTGCATTCTCGCCGATGCGGATTCCGACGGCGCCCATATCGCCACCTTGATCTGCGCCCTGTTTGTGCGCCACTTCAAGCCGCTGGTTCAGGCGGGTCATGTGTATATCGCCATGCCGCCGCTGTACCGGATCGATATTGGCAAGGAAACCCATTACGCGCTGGACAAAAGCGAGCGCCAGGGCATTCTCGATCGCCTCGAAGCCGAAGGCAAACGCGGCAAAATTCAGGTCACCCGCTTTAAAGGTCTGGGTGAGATGAACCCGCTGCAGCTGCGCGAAACGGTGATGGATCCGGATACCCGCCGGCTGGTGCGACTGACGATTGAAGCCGGCGATGACACAGCGCCCTTGATGGATATGCTACTCGCCAAGAAGCGTTCTCCGGATCGCAAGGCCTGGCTCGAAACCAAGGGCGACTTGGCCGAAGTGGTTGGTTGATACAGATTCGCGCATCCAGTTGAACCGTTCGAGAACTTAGTCGAACAAAAATCCGGAAGCGTGTGACACGTCAATTTGAAGGATGTGTTTTGCGCTGCGTCTTATCCCGGCTGCGCGGGATAAGACGCAGCGGCTCACCCGAATGTCTTCCCGTCAGCACGCGGACGCGTGCCCGCCGCAACGATTTCCCGGGAACGCAAGTTGCCCATTGCTCACGAGCGTCTGCCGCTTGCAGAGTAGTAGATCACGTCCCATCTGCTGAGGCGCAACTGCGGCGCAACGCCCTGCCTGTCGACAACAACCTCAATCGCTGACGCATTCTTTGCAGAATGAAAATCGTTTTTCGGTTTAGTTTTTAAATTGCGAATGATTGTCGTGTTGGCCTGAATTTTCCGGGCCCTTGCGTTAGATAAAAAGAACAGAGCGTCTGCTTTGGGATTTGTAACCTGCTGATATTTATGAAAAAAGAAAATAGTTTTCCGGAGTTGGCAAAGTTGGTACGCGCACTGCAATAACCAGGTCACAGAGCAACCAAGGCCCCGACAGGGAAGTTGGCAAGGCTCTAAGGGCGGGAACTGAGGCGCTAAGAGGGGCTGAAGATTCTCAAACCAAACCTAAACCTTATGCAGTACTTGTAACAGCAAAACACAACTCAAGAGGATATACCCATGAAAGCAAATGTTTCTAAATTGAAGGGCAAAAAGCAGGGCGGTTTCATCATGACCACTGAGCTGGTACTTCTGGTTACCACCATGGTGGTAGGCATGATCGTCGGCATGGTCAGCATGCGTGATGCAGTCAATGCTGAGATGCACGACGTCGCCGAGGCGATTGGTGCCCTGGATCAGTCTTATGCCTTCGACGGCATCAAGAACGACCAGAACACGGCCGAGCTTGACGGTTCTGAATTCAACGACGCTGTTGATACTACCTCCGGTGACAACGCCGACTTCATCTTTGTGGCATCAGATGCCGAAGGTGTTGGCGCAGCAGCTAATACCATTGTAGGCAGCAACCCGGACGCTTCCGGCACTCAATAAACCGCAGCAAGCGCTAGCAAAAGGGCGTCCATTCGGGCGCCCTTTTCTGTATCTGCAGTAATGAAACTGGATCGGGGTTAAATCACCCGTTCGCTTCTTGCAGACCCACATAGACCACGCAATTCCAGCTTCCATTCCCCTTCGTTTGTAGCGATGTCATGGCAACTCTTAGCTTGTCGACGTACTTAACGTAGAAAGGCTGTGCTGCACAACATGAGGCGGCCCAGTTTGCTTTGCAAATTGCGAATTAGTTTGAGTCAGCACTCGCGAGGTGGAATGCGGCTCATTGTCATGCGTTTCTTACTATTTGAATAATATAGAAAAAAAGAGTTTATCCCGATTGGCCCGGATCCTGCTCTATAGCTGAGGACGATACTTCAATGAGCTCACGCAAGACAGTGAGCAAGGGGATAGACAATGAAACAAGCAATGCTTTTGATCGGCCTTTGCCTGAGCGCAGGCTGTAGTGAACTGGCCACGGTTCACTATGTCAACGACGCGAACCCAGCATACGGCGCTGCGGCGACCGGTTATCGGGATACGGATGGCGATGGTATCAAGGACTACAGTGACCTTTGTCCACGCACTCGGCCCGGCGACACGGTAAACGATACCGGTTGTGCGCCGCAGTACATCGAGCCAGTTGTTTCGGGTTGCGATGATCTTGCCAGTGAGGAAATACAGTCCTCGTCTTTAGCCTGCGATACCGCGGGCTGCATAAATTAAGCAGCCGCCAACTGAGGACAACTAAATGAAGACGCTAGGAATTTGTATCGTGACGCTACTGGCATTGCTTGTCAGCGTGCCCGTGCAGGCAGGGAGCACGAAAGGCCTCCAGTTTGTGGAAACAGCAGATGGTAAACAGTCATCGCGCACCCGTGAATTGGTGCAGTGGACCCATACACGTCTGGTATTTAACAAGCCTTTAAAGCGGGTAGCTGTCGGCCAGGAAACCACTATTCAGGTGGAAGTGCTGGACTCCAACGAGGTACTGGCATTGGCAAAGAATGTGGGCCGAACCAGCATTATGGTTTGGTATAGCGATGGCACAACCGAGAATTTCTTGTTCTCGGTCATTGAAGATCTGAGCGTGCTGCGCAAGGCGCTTTACGATATTCATCCCGCCATCCGCATCGAATTGGCGCCGGACCGTTCGGCACTGGTATTGCGCGGAAAGGTGCCGACCATCAATTTCCGTTATGCAGCTGAAACGGCAGCCAGAAACTATCTGGATGTTGCGCGAGGGGGCGCCTCCGATGACAG
>JBFHCW010000066.1:0-10233 GCA_041585035.1 Litorivivens sp. | reverse complement strand
GGATCAATTTGATCGCCCATCATATTGATCAGCCGTCGCTTCTGCATTGCGATCGCCTGCTGCAACTCCGCCTGCGAAACTTTTTCGCCATTCACCGTCGCCGCAGGGGGCTGTGCACCGCCACTGAACAGACTGTCGATACCAAAAAGTGCAAAGGGAACCACGATGATTGCGATAATGACCTTCGCAGCCGTCCCCTGGATATTGTTGCGGATATTTTGCAGCATTGCTCATTGAACCCATTCAGATATAAAAAAAGCGCATCTTTCGATGCGCCTTTTGACAGAGGCGGATACCTCGTAGACGACCCTGTCTAACGCTCTAGCCTAGCAACAAATTAGTTGCAGGCATCCTTCAGCGCCTTACCAGCTTTAAAGCTAGGAATTTTTGCAGCGGCGATTTCGATCGGCGCGCCAGTCTGAGGATTACGACCCGTGCGGGCAGCGCGCTCTTTAACGCTAAAAGTGCCGAAGCCAACCAGAGACACAGAATCGTCAGATTTCAGCGCATTAGTAATCGCTTCAACGGCGGCATCAAGTGCACGACCGGCTGATGCCTTAGACAGATCTGCAGACTCGGCAATAGCGTCGATTAGCTCAGATTTATTCACTTATCCTTCCCCTTCGAATTGTTATGAAAACTGTAACGCAAAGCTGGTGGCGGTCCGCTTCTGCTGAAAAAAATGCAATGGCCGCCAACTCAGAGAGAGGGATTTATACCAACTGCAATTAGGCCGGTCAAGGAAACTCTGCTTCGCGCAGCCCAATATCGCATTTCTGCCAAGCACAGAGACGACGGGGGCTTCAGGCTGATCATTAGATGAACAGATGAAGCCTCACCAAGCGCTATACAAATACACTAATGTGCACTAGGGCGCTTGCCTCCCTGCCCTTCTAAATTCGCCTCAAGTGCTTTTTTATCATCACTGAGACCCGCCAAATATGCTTCCTCTGAAATCTCATCCGGAACGCGCTCAAGCGCTATATTCAGCACTTCATCGATCCACTTAACCGGACGAATATCGAGATCCGCCTTAATATTTTCCGGGATCTCTTTAAGGTCTCGCTCGTTTTCAGCAGGGATCAAGACCGTACGAATGCCACCGCGATGAGCCGCCAACAGCTTTTCTTTAAGGCCGCCAATCGCCAGAACCTCGCCGCGCAGAGTGATCTCGCCGGTCATCGCCACGTCGCTTTTGACCGGAATATCGGTGATCACAGACACCAGCGCAGTACACATACCTATACCAGCAGACGGCCCATCTTTAGGCGTCGCGCCCTCTGGCATATGGATGTGAATATCGTGACTATCGTGGTATTTCGCCGGCACGCCCAACCGTTTTGAACGACTGCGCACCACCGTCATCGCCGCCTGAATCGATTCCTGCATAACATCGCCCAGCGACCCGGTCTGGATATGACGCCCTTTACCAACCACAGAAACCGCCTCTATGGTCAATAACTCACCGCCGACTTGCGTCCACGCCAGCCCGGTTACCTGGCCGACCTTGTTTTCTTCTTCCGCCTTGCCAAAGGTATATTTACGCACACCGAGGTAGTCTTCCAAATTCGCCGATGTCACTTCTATCGGCGAATTATCATCACTCAGCGCGACATTTTTAACAATTTTTCGACACACCTTGGCGATCTCGCGCTCCAACCCCCTGACCCCCGCTTCGCGGGTGTAGTAACGCACAATGTCTTGAATAACATCGTCGCCAATCGTCGCTTCTGTTTCTTTCAGACCATTATTTTTCAGCTGTTTGGGGATAAGGTAACGCCGTGCAATATTGACCTTTTCATCCTCGGTGTAGCCGGGGATGCGAATCACTTCCATACGATCCAGCAGGGCTGGAGGAATATTCAGCGAATTGGATGTACAGATAAACATCACATCTGACAGATCGTAATCGACTTCCAAGTAGTGGTCATTAAAGGCGTGATTTTGCTCGGGGTCCAAGACCTCCAGCAATGCCGACGCCGGATCGCCGCGGTGATCCATGCCCATTTTGTCAATTTCATCGAGTAGAAACAGCGGGTTACGCACCGCAGTTTTAGACATTTTTTGGATGACTTTACCGGGCATTGACCCAATATAAGTGCGGCGGTGCCCGCGAATTTCGGCCTCATCGCGCACGCCGCCCAGCGCCATACGAACAAATTTGCGATTGGTTGACCGAGCGATCGACTCACCCAGCGAGGTCTTCCCCACACCCGGCGGTCCAACTAGGCACAATACCGGCCCCTTGACTTTTTTCACCCGTTTTTGAACGGCGAGGTATTCAAGAATACGCTCTTTCACTTCCTCTAAACCGTAGTGGTCGCTGTTCAAAATCTCTTGTGCTCGCTTGAGATCGTGCTTGACGCGCGAGCGCTTCTGCCAGGGGATATTCACCAGCCAGTCGATGTAACCGCGCACCACCGAGGCCTCGGCCGACATCGGCGACATCATTTTAAGCTTGGCGAGTTCAGCCTTGGCTTTCTCCAACGCCTCCTTACTCATCCCCGCATCGGCGACGCGCTTCTCCAGCTCTTCTAGCTCGTTAGCTCCTTCTTCGGTTTCACCCAATTCGCGCTGAATGGCCTTCATTTGCTCGTTCAGATAGTACTCGCGCTGGCTTTTTTCCATCTGCTTTTTAACACGGCCGCGGATGCGCTTCTCCACCTGGAACAAGTCAATCTCAGACTCCATTACCGCCATCAGGTGCTCGAGTCGCTCACGCTCGTCGCTCATTTCCAACACCGCTTGCTTCTGCTCCAGCTCCATACTCATATGGGCCGCAACGGTATCGGCAAGACGCCCCGGGTCATCAATACCGGACAACGAAGTCAACACCTCGGAGGGAATCTTTTTGCTCAGATTAATGTATTTCTCAAACTGAGAAATCGCCGAACGCAGCATCACCTCCGATTCCTCGGCGGCAATTTTTTGCTCATCTATCGCCACCACCTCGGCGCGGAAATATTCATCCTCCGCCGCGATACTATTTATCTGGGCGCGGTAATCACCCTCAACCAAGACCTTCACCGTGCCGTCTGGCAGTTTTAGCAGCTGCAGGATGTTTGCAACGGTACCAATATCGTAGAGATCGTCAGTGCCCGGCTCATCCACATCAGGATTGCGCTGGGCGGCGAGAACAATTTCCTTGTTGTCGGCCATCGCCAGCTCGAGGGCACGTATCGATTTATCGCGCCCCACGAACAGGGGAATCACCATATGGGGGTAGACCACTACATCGCGTAGGGGAAGCAGCGGCAACTCCAGAGTGTCACGCTTGTCAGCCATTAGCTCGCCTCGTTTTGAAACTGTGGGGGGCCCGCGGGGCTATATGAGATGTAAAATATGCGGGCAGCTATGACCCTAAGATGGGGATTTGAAAGGGGAAATACAAGACTTGACTACAAACAAACTCACAAAAAAGCCGCCTGGGTGAGAGGCGGCTTACTGTTTGCTTACTCGTCTGGCGCAGCCTTGCGCTGATCGCTGTAGACCAGCATCGGCGGCGATTCACCGTTAATCACCGAGCTGTCAACCACCACCTTGCTAACATTATCTGTAGATGGCAGGTCATACATGGTGTCCAGCAGCACCGACTCGAGAATAGAGCGCAGCCCCCGCGCACCGGTTTTGCGAATCATGGCTTTTTCAGCCACCGCGCGCAGGCCGTCCTCCCTAAAGTCGACTTCCACCCCTTCCATATCAAACAGCTTTGCATACTGCTTGGTCAGGGCGTTGCGGGGCTCGGTAAGAATACTCACCAGCGCGTCCGCATCCAGCTCTTCCAGAGTCGCAATGACCGGCAAACGGCCGACAAATTCCGGAATCAGGCCGTAACGCACCAAATCTTCAGGTTCAACATCGGCCAGCACCTCGCCGACATTGCGCGACTCGTCCTTGCTCTTGACCTCTGCACCAAAGCCAATGCCGCCCTTCTCGGAGCGAGCGCGAATAACGCGATCAAGCCCCGCAAAGGCACCACCGCAAATAAACAGGATATTAGAGGTATCAACCTGCAAAAACTCTTGCTGCGGGTGTTTGCGACCGCCCTGAGGCGGAACAGAGGCCACGGTACCCTCGATCAGCTTCAGCAAGGCCTGCTGAACACCCTCTCCGGAGACATCCCGGGTAATCGACGGATTGTCAGACTTGCGCGAAATCTTGTCGATCTCATCGATATAAACAATACCCATCTGCGCCTTCTCGACGTCATAGTCGCACTTCTGCAGCAACTTCTGGATAATGTTTTCAACGTCCTCACCCACGTAGCCCGCTTCAGTCAGCGTTGTTGCATCGGCTATGGTAAAGGGCACGTCCAGCAATCGGGCCAAAGTTTCCGCCAGCAGTGTTTTACCGCTGCCGGTGGGGCCGACAAGAAGAATATTACTCTTGCCCAGCTCAACCTCGTCTTTGCCCTTATCCCCGTGACGCAGACGCTTGTAATGGTTGTAAACGGCAACCGCCAACACCTTCTTTGCCCGCGCCTGACCAATGACATACTGATCCAGTGTGGCGTTAATTTCTTGGGGTGATGGCAGTTTTTCACGACCAGCCTCGCTGACCGCTTCCTGCACTTCTTCACGAATAATATCGTTGCACAGATCCACGCACTCGTCGCAGATAAATACAGAGGGCCCCGCAATCAGCTTGCGCACCTCGTGCTGGCTCTTGCCGCAGAACGAACAATACAGCAGCTTGCCATTGTCATCTGCGCCGTCTTTACTACTCATTAATACTCACCTTGTCAACGTATGGGGCGTATTCATCGCTGATCTTAAAGATGGCCCCTTTTATCCTGTTTTGCAAGTCAGCGCCAGCGGCGCGAACAGCGCCAAACCTCTTAGCTGCGCGACGAAAGCACCTCATCAACCAGACCATAATCGCAGGACTGCTGGGCGTTCATGAAATTGTCACGCTCAGTGTCGCGGGCAATAGTCTCGTAGTCCTGGCCGGTGTGCTCAGCCATCAAATGGTTTAAGCGCTCGCGAATAATCAGGATCTCACGGGCGTGAATATCAATATCCGTCGCCTGCCCCTGGGCGCCGCCGCTGGGCTGATGGATCATTGTGCGGGCATTGGGCAGAATAAAACGCTTGCCCTTCGCACCGCCGCTGAGCAAAAACGCCCCCATACTGGCCGCCTGACCAATACACATGGTGCTGACATCGGGCTTGATAAACTTCATTGTGTCGTAAATTGACAAACCGGCGGTCACCGAGCCACCCGGTGAGTTAATGTACAAATGAATGTCTTTATCCGGATTTTCTGACTCGAGGAACAGCATCTGCGCCACAATCAGATTAGCCATATGATCCTCTACCGGACCGATACAGAAGATGACTCGCTCTTTTAGCAGGCGGGAATAAATGTCGTAGGAACGCTCTCCGCGCGCCGTCTGCTCCACGACCATCGGCACCAGACCGAGGTTGGTTACATTATTGTTGTTGATTCCATCAAAGGAGTTTCGGGACATACTCAATTCTCTTATGTGTCGTGAATTGACTGTTACGTTATGGCATGCCAGAAAAAAATCAAGCGGCGGAACCGAAGTTCAGCCGCTTGACGAAGAGCACTAGTTACTTAAATGCACTCAATCTTCTTCGTCTTCCTGAGCAGGCGGAGACATAACTTCTTCGTAGCTCAAAGTTTCTTCGCTAACTGTCGCTTTTTCAAGAAGTTTCTCAACTACTTCTTCTTCAATCACCATGCCTTCGATCTGCTGAAGCTGCTGCGGCTGGCTCATGTAGTAATTGATAACTTCTTCTTTATCTTCGTAACTGGCTGCCATCTCTTCAAGCGTTGCACGAACTTTGTCGGCATCTGCCTTGATCTCTTCGGCTGCGATCAGCTCGTTTAACACCAGGCCCAGCTTCACACGGCGCTCGGCATTGTCGCGGAACAGGTCATCCGGCAGGATATCGGCAGGGTTAAGCTTCTCTGCCAGGGCGCCAAACTGCTGCATTTGCTGGTTGCGCAATGCATCAATTTCTTGAGAAACCAAGGCCTTGGGCACCTGCAAGTCGGCGTGGGCAGCGAGAACACCATCCATCACCTGAGTTTTAATGCGGGTTTTGGTCGCGTTTTTCAACTCGCGAGCCATATTTTTTTCCACTTCCGCGCGGAAAGCCGCTTCGCCGCCCTCTTCGACGCCAAACAGCTTAAACAATTCCTCGTCCAGTGCCGGCAGCACCTGCTCATTGACCGAGTTAACCGTTACCTTGAACTCCACCGCGGCACCTTTCAGCTCTTCGCTGTGGTAGTCCTCGGGAAAGCTCAACGCGAGAACCTTCTCTTCGCCGGCACTCATGCCAACGATACCGTCTTCAAAACCGGGGATCATACGACCCGAACCCAGCTCCAGATCAGTACCTTCAGCCTTGCCACCTTCAAATTCCTCGCCATCTTTAGTGCCGACGAAGTCGATATTTACCTGATCACCCACTACCGCTGCACGCTCAACCGCTTCCCAGCTGGCGCGCTGCTTGCGCAGGTTTTCGATCATTTTATCCAGGTCAGCAGCGGTAATTTCGGCAACCGGCTTCTTCACTTGGATGCTGCTGTAGTCCTTGAGCTCAATCTCGGGAAACACTTCGAAAGTGGCCACGAACTCAATGTCCTTGCCCTCTTCCATGCTCTTGGGTTCGATTTCGGGGCGACCAGCGGGCTTCAAGCCCTGCTCTTGAATCGCCTCGTAGAAGGAGTCATTCATTACCTGACCCAGCACTTCCATACGAACCGATTGACCGAAACGCTGGCGAACGACTTTCATCGGCACCTTACCGGGGCGGAAGCCGTTAAGCTTTACGTTCTTTGCCGCTTCCTGCAGGCGGCTATCTACCGCACTGTCGACACGTGCAGCGGGGACACCTACGATTAAGCGACGCTCGAGACCAGACGTCGTTTCAACTGAGACTTGCATGGAAGTTCCTCAAAAGCGATCTAACACACGAACCGGCAATCTTTGCCCGCCCGCTTAAAGAATTCTATGAAATGGTGCGGATGGAGAGACTCGAACTCTCACGCCTTGCGGCACCAGAACCTAAATCTGGCGTGTATACCAATTTCACCACATCCGCACACTGTAAACCGTTGAAATATAACGATTTAACGTGGATTCGCTCGACTGCTGCCAAACGAGGCCGGAAATTGTGCCACAGGGCCTGCCCGCAATCAAGCAAAGCCCTGTGACAACAGCCTAAGAAAGGCCGGAAGGGACGAGATCGCTTACACGCGCTCGATAATCGTGCTGATACCCTGACCCATACCGATACACATGGTCGCCAGACCAATGCTGGTATCTTTCTGCTCCATCACATTCAGCAGCGTGCCGATGATGCGCGTACCAGAACAGCCAAATGGGTGGCCCAGTGCAATGGCGCCGCCATTGAGGTTCACCTTGTCGTCCATTTTGTCCAGCAGACCAAGGTCCTTCAGCACCGGCAAGGCTTGCGCGGCAAAGGCCTCGTTCAGCTCAACCGTGTCGATATCGTCCATGGTCAGACCGACGCGCTTCAGCGCCTTCTGCGTAGACGGCACCGGGCCGTAACCCATGATTGACGGATCAACACCGGCAACGGCCATGCTGCGCACCTTGGCGCGCGGGCTCAGACCGAGATCCATGGCGCGCTGGCCGGACATGACGATCATCGCCGAAGCGCCGTCGGCAATTTGCGAGCTGGTGCCGGCGGTGACCGTGCCATTTTTGGGGTCAAAGGCTGGGCGCAATTGCGACAGACTTTCCAGTGTGGTCTCAGGGCGCACGGTGGTATCGGCTTTCACAAGAATTTTACGGCCGGCTTCGTCGTGGCCTTCAATGGCCATGATTTCTTTGTCAAACAGACCCTGCTCCTGAGCCGCGGCAGCGCGCAGGTGCGAACGCAAGCCAAACTCGTCTTGCTGCTGACGGCTGATGCCGTGCAGCATGCCCAAGGCCTCGGCCGTCATGCCCATCATACCCGCCGCACGCGCAACGTATTTGCTGGCCTGGGGATTGGGGTCAACACCGTGGTTCATCGCCAGATGGCCCATGTGCTCAACACCACCGACCAGGAAGGTATCACCCAAGCCAGCAGTGATCGACGCAGCAGCAGTGTGCAGTGCCGACATTGAAGAACCACACAGGCGGCTGACGGTTTGACCGGCAACCTCGTGGGGCAACTTGGTCATCACCGACATCATGCGAGCAATGTTCCAGCCCTGCTCGTTGGTTTGGTTAACACAGCCCCAAATCACGTCTTCGAAAGACGCCGGATCGACACCGGGGTTACGCGCCAGCAGCGCATCTACCAACGCCGCTGACATATTTTCTGCACGTACATTGCGAAAAACGCCATTTTTAGAGCGCCCCATCGCGGTACGGGCGCAATCTACAATCACTACATCATTTGCTTTGAAGTTCATGTTCCAGTCTCCGCCCGATTATTTAAAGAAAGATTCGCCTTTGGCAGCCATGTCGCGCAGGCTGTCAGTTACCTGGTAGAGCTTGCCAAGGTCAGCGTAGCGATCGGCCATTTCAACAAAAGCCTTCACGCCCATTTGGTCGATGTAGCGCAGTGCGCCACCGCGGAATACCGGGAAGCCAATACCCATTACCAGGCCCATATCCGCATCGGCGGGATCGCGAACAATACCTTCATCCAGACAGCGAACGGTTTCCACACACATCGGGATCATCATACGAGCCAGGATATCGTCGTCGGAAATCTCCTGCTTCTGCTGCTGAGCCTCGGCGGCCATTGCCAGCGCGGTTTCGTCTTCAGCTTTCTTGGGCTTGCCGCGCTTGTCTTCTTCGTATTTGTAGAAGCCGAGACCGTTCTTCTGGCCGTAGCGATTCGCCTCAAACATCATCTGCGAGATGCCTTTGAAGTCGTGGCGCATGCGATCCGGGAAGCCCTCTGCCATCACCTCAGCGGCGTGGAAACCGGTGTCGATACCGACAACGTCCATCAGGTAGGCAGGACCCATTGGCATACCGAAACCTTCCATCACTTTATCGACGTGGCGGAAATCGGCACCATCGCGCACCAACATGTCAAAGCCGGCAAAGTACGGGAACAGCACGCGGTTCACAAAGAAGCCGGGGCAGTCGTTAACCACGATGGGCGTTTTGCCCATTTGCAGGGCGTATTTCACTGTGCGCGCCACGGTCGCTTCGCTGGTTTTTTCACCGCGAATAACTTCTACCAAAGGCATAGCGTGCACCGGGTTGAAGAAGTGCATACCACAGAAATTCTCAGGTCTTTCAAGAGCTTCCGCAAGATAGGTAATGGAAATTGTAGAGGTATTCGAGGCCAAAACCGCATCTTCGCGAATGTGCTTTTCGGTTTCCGCCAGCACCGCGTGCTTCACTTTGGGGTTTTCCACCACGGCTTCAACGATGACATCTGCCGCCTCAAAACCATCGTAGTTCAAGGTCGGACGAATGCTGCTCAGTACCGCGGCCATTTTGTCCGGGGTCATGCGACCGCGCGCCACACGCTTGGACAACAACTTGCCCGCTTCCTTCAGGCCCAATTCCAGACCGGCTTCAGCGATATCCTTCATCAGGATAGGCGTACCCTTGTAGGCCGACTGGTAAGCAATACCGCCGCCCATAATACCGGCACCCAACACCGCGCCCTGCTTAACGTCACCGCCCGCTTTGGCGGCCGCTTTGGCAGCTTTACTAACGCTCTGCTCGTTCAGGAACAGCCCTACCAGCGCGTTGGATTGCGGCGTGCGCACCAGCTTGATGAAGTGATCAATTTCTACTTCAATCGCCTCATCGCGGCTCAATGTCGCGTTGCGCTCCATCGACTTCACTGCCGTTACCGGCGCCGGCATGTTTTTGCCTGCCTGCTGCGCGACCATCGCCTTACCCGTGGTAAAGGCCATCATGCGCTCGATATCGTTCAGTTTAACCGGAGATTTCTTCTCGTCGCGGCGCGCCTGGTAATCAAACTCGCCAGCAATGGTTTTCTTCAGCAGGTCAATCGCTGCTTCTTTCAGCAATTCCGGCGCAACCACCGCATCGACACCGCCATCCTTCAGCGCGGCATCGGGTTTTTGCTGGTTACCGGTGGCCACCCACAAGTTGGCATTGTCGCAGCCGATAACCCGCGGCAGACGCACGGTGCCACCAAAGCCGGGGTTGATGCCCAGCTTCACTTCAGGCAGACCAACGACGGCACTGCTGGACATCACGCGGAAGTCGCAGGCCAGACACATTTCATAACCGCCACCCAGGGCGACACCATT
>JBFHCW010000065.1:0-10245 GCA_041585035.1 Litorivivens sp. | reverse complement strand
CTTAGCCCGACATTAGCGCCGTTTTTATCGCCCCCGGTTTTGGCCACAGGAGAGTCTGCCAGGCGTGTTGGAGATCCGTAACGTATCACGCCGGTTCGGCGACTTTCAGGCACTCAATGAGGTCAGTCTTCAGGTACAGGCCGGGGAATTCTTTACCCTGCTTGGGCCTTCCGGCTGCGGCAAAACAACGCTACTGCGCTCTATTGCCGGGTTCGATACGCCGGATTCGGGTGACATCCTGCTGGACGGCAAGTCCCTGATCGCACTACCCCCGGAAAAACGCCCAGTACATACGGTTTTCCAGAGTTATGCCCTGTTTCCGCACATGACCGTGGCGGACAATATCGCCTTCCCCCTGCGACTCAGCGGTATCGGCAAAGCCGAGATCGAACGACGCGTTCATGAAGTGCTGGACGACGTTCGCCTGCCCGACAAGGCACGACACTACCCCGAAGAGCTGTCAGGCGGCCAGCGTCAGCGCATCGCCATCGCCCGCGCACTGGTCAACCGCCCCCGCCTGCTGCTGCTGGATGAGCCGCTCTCCGCACTGGATGCCAAGTTGCGCGAGCAGATGCAGATCGAGCTGATCAACCTGCAAAAGGAAGTCGGGATCACCTTTGTCTACGTTACCCATGATCAAGGCGAAGCGCTGGCCCTTTCGCATCGCATCGCCGTGATGAACAAAGGAGAAGTCAGTCAGATAGACGAGCCCTCACAGCTCTACAGCAGCCCGAAAAATCGCTTCGTCGCAGATTTTATCGGCCAGTGTAATCTGATCGAGGGCAAGGTCTTGAGCTGCGACAACTCTACCACCCGCATCGCCATCGAAGGCCTCGGTGAGCTGAGTGCGCAGAGCAATGTGGCAATTGATTTCAAACCCGGCGACAGCTGCGCCCTGACCTTACGCCCGGAAAAAATCAGGTTGGCAAAAAATGTAGCACCGAGCAGCGACGAAGTGCATTTTCCCGGCACCGTACACGACATGCTGTACCTGGGCGATGTGACGGTCTACATCATCGAAGTCAATCGCGATGGCACCCCGGTGCTGATCGAGGCATTGCTGGCCAACAGTGCGCCAGGCCGTGCGCGTCTGCTGGATACCGGCGACGCGGTAGAAATCTGTTGGCCGCACGACGCCGGCCATCTGGTTCGCTGACATGAGTCGTTTTCAGGAAAAGGGGGCCAGAATTCTGCTGACGCTGCCCCCGGCGGCCTACCTGCTGCTGTTTTTTCTGCTGCCCGGCCTGATGATGCTGCTGGCGTCGTTCCGGTTTCCCGGCGACTACGGTGGTCTTGCGCCCTGGTATTACCTGGAAGAAGGCTCCCTCACGTTTGACCTGACTCTGGAAAACTGGGCGCGCCTGTTTGAAAGCACGCTTTATCTTCAACTGCTGCTCAAATCCCTGCTGTTTGCGCTGCTGACAACCGCCGTCTGCGCCCTGCTGGCCTACCCGCTGGCCCTGACCATTGCTGCCAGCCCCAAACGGCATCGCGAGCTTCTGATACTGCTGGTGATACTCCCCTTCTGGAGCAACTTTCTGGTGCGCATTTATGCGTGGATGATCATCTTCAGCCCCCAGGGCGCATTAACCGAAGGGCTGAACCAGATCACTGCCGTTCTCGGCCTTGAGCCCGTCAATCTGATGTTCAGCAGCGTTGCGGTGATTACCTGTCTGGTCTACGTTCACCTGCCCTTTATGGTACTGCCTCTGTACGCCAATCTGGAGAAACACGACCCGGCCCTGCTCGATGCCGCCCAGGATCTCGGTGCCAGTCGCGCCCAGCGCTTCTGGAAAGTCACCTGGCCCCTGAGCCTGCCGGGCCTCTATGCCGGGGCTGTGCTCGTCTTTATCCCAACCCTGGGTATCTTTGCCATTCCTGACCTGCTGGGAGGCACCAATGGCATTATGATTGGCAATGTGATCAAACAGCAGTTTGTGGAAAGCCGCGACTGGCCCTTCGGCAGTGTGCTATCGCTGGTGCTGACCGGTATCACCCTGCTTCTGGTTGTGATTGCCGGGCGCCTTGGCCGAACACCGGGCGCGCTGACATGAGCCGCCGTAACCCCTTTGTTACCGCCGCTGCCGTAGCTGTCTACGCCTTTCTCTACATACCGCTGATTGTGGTGGCAATCTTTTCCTTTAACGACTCCCGCCTGAATGCGGAATGGGTCGGTTTTACCCTGAAGTGGTACCGGCAGCTGTATGAAAACGACGCTATGCTTCAGGCAGCAGCGAACTCTCTGATCATTGCCACCTGCGCGGCAATTGTCGCCGGCGTGCTGGGCACACTGGCGGGCGTCGCCTTGCATCGTTTTCGCCAGAAATGGTTGACCGCACTGGTCCTCGGTCCGGTCGCTATGCCGGATATTCTGATTGGTGTCAGTCTGCTGCTGACTTTTATGCTGATGAATATCAGTCTCGGTGTGATGTCCATCATCCTGGCCCACGTGACCTTCTGTATCGGCTTTGTCGCGATGGCAGTGCAATCGCGAATGGCCGGCATGGATGACAGCCTGCTGGAAGCGGCCCGCGACCTCGGCGCCTCGCCCTGGCAGAGCTTTCGTTTAATCACCCTGCCCCTGCTGATGCCCGGCATTGTCGCTGGCATGATGATGGCTTTTACTTTGTCCATCGACGACTTTGTCGTCACCTTTTTCACCGCCGGAGTCGGCAGCTCAACCTTACCCTTGGAGATTTACTCCATGGTCAAGATTGCTGTTACACCGGAGGTTAATGCGATCTCCACCTTGCTGATGTTGCTGACGCTGGTGCTGATTACTGTTCTGTCGCGCTTTTCACCGCAAACCCTTCGGAGCTGAACGCCATGAAGAAACTCGTAACTGCTGTGGTATTAAGCCTTGCCGCGGTGTCTTCCGCGCAAGCCCAGAAAACGCTGAATCTGTTCAACTGGAACGATTACATCGCCGACGAGACCGTCACCCGTTTCGAGCAGCAATGTAACTGCAAAGTGGTGCAGGACTACTTTTCCTCCACCGAGGAAATGATGGCCAAACTGCTGGCCGGCGGTGGTGACTACGACGTTGTCATTCCCACCCAGAATGCCGTCGAAGCACTGATCAAGCAGGGCTTTCTCATGCCATTGGACAAAACGAAACTCGGCAACGTGACCAATATGGCACCCGGTTTCATGAATCGCAGCTACGACCCGGGCAATCAGTTCAGCCTGCCCTACGCCTTTACCACCACGCTGATCGGCTATAACGAAAACCGGCTGCAGGAACTGGGCCTCGACCCGGCAGACTGGCGCATCATCTTCGACCCCGAGGTACTGACCAAACTCAAGGGCAAGGTCACCGTGATGGATGATTCGGAAGAGCTGATCGCCGCGGCGATGAAATATCTCGGCTATTCCGTCAACGACACCAGCGAACAACACCTGAAAGAAGCCCAGGCTGTAATTCTTAAAGCCAAGCCTTACTGGGCCGCCTTCAATTCCTCCAGCTATATCAAGGAGCTGACCGTCGGCAATATCTGGGTAGCGCACGGTTATTCCAGCGATATGTTTCAGGCTCGCAGCGACGCTAGAGAAGCCGGTCGCCCCTTCAGCATTGGCTTTGTGCTTCCCAAGCAGGGCGCCGTTCTGGCACTCGACAATATGGTCATACCGAAGAAAGCTCGTAGTCCCGAGCTGGCCCATCAGTTCATCAACTTCATGATGGCCCCGCAAAACGCCGCCGAGCTCAGCAACATCGTTGGCACCGGCAATCCCAATGCGGCGGCTAAAGAACTTATTGAACCCGAAATTCTCGCGATCAATGCGATTTTTCCGAGTGAGACGCAACTGGAAAGTCTGGAAACCATTTCCGCCCGCAATTCCAGGGAACGTCGTTTTACCAGTCGCCTGTGGACCGAAATAAAGGTGCGCTAAGCGTTAAAATTTACACTTCAACCAAGCGGGCGCACTGCATTTCGTGTGCCCCTTCGCATTTTTTCAGACTATTCCAAAGCCCTGCGTCAAATTACCGGCATCGGGTTTGAGTTAGCCTCTCCCTCCCACTAGTTTCAGATAGCAACGAAACTTAAGGAGGAGAGAAGCATGAACTACTCAAAAGCTCTGATAACCGCTGCAGGTATCACCCTGTTTTCTTCGGCGGCATTCGCGGTTGATTGCAACGAGCCGGAAATGCCGAACGTGCCCGAAGGCGACACCGCGACCCAGTCGCAAATGGATCAGGCAAAGGCTGAGGTCAGTGACTTCGCTCAGGAAAGCGAAGCTTATATGGAATGCCTGAGCGACAAGGCCGCCAATGCAACCGCCGACGAGCGCCGGCAAATCAGCAATATGTATGACGATATGCTGAGGAATGTTGACGAGGCAACGGCTGACATGCAGCAAGCTGCCAGTGAATTTCAACAGCGGGTAGCAACCAATATGCGGGAAGCTGATGCGGCCACTCAGGACGAGCAGGATGCGATCGCCGAGATGTATAACGACATCGTGGATCAGATGCGCACGGCATCCAATGACGTGAAAGAAGCCTGGCAGGACTACCAGGACGAAACCGAGGAAGCAGAATAAGCTAAATGAATAATTCGCTTATCCCATCAAAAGCCTGCCTTGGAAAGGGCAGGCTTTTTCTTTACGGGATTGTTTTAGTTACTTGGCCAGATAAGCCATCGCATCCTCGAGACCTTTTAGCGTCAGAGGATACATATGCCCTTCCATTTGACGGTAGGCCAGATCGATGGACTGAGTCCAGCCCCACTCATCCTGTGGAACCGGATTGATCCAGGCCACCTTGTCGTAGGTCGACTTCACCCGATCAACCCAGACCTCACCGGCCTCTTCGTTCCAATGCTCGACACTGCCGCCGGGCTGGAGGATTTCGTAAGGGGACATGGACGCATCCCCGACAAAGATCACCTTATAGTCAGCGCTGTACTTGTGCAGGATATCCAGGGTCGGTGTGCGTTCTGCGTGGCGGCGAATATTGTTCTTCCACACAGATTCGTAAAGATAATTATGGAAGTAAAAATACTCCAGATGCTTGAACTCGGTACGCGCAGCCGAAAACAGCTCCTCACAGGTTTTAACGTAGGGGTCCATGGAGCCGCCCACATCAAAAAACAGCAGAACTTTTACCGCGTTGTGTCGCTCGGGCACCATTTTGATGTCCAGCAGCCCCGCATTGCGCGCAGTTGAGCTGATCGTATCATCCATATCCAGCTCGTCGGCGGCGCCGGTGCGAGCAAACTTGCGCAGCCGCCGCAGTGCTATTTTGATATTACGGGTACCGAGTTCAACGCTGTCATCCAGGTTTTTGAAATCGCGTTTTTCCCAGACTTTCACGGCTTTTTTGTTTTTGCTTTCGCCACCGACACGAACGCCTTCCGGATGGTAACCGCTGTGTCCGAAGGGCGAAGTACCGCCGGTACCAATCCACTTATTACCGCCTTCGTGCCGCTCTTTCTGCTCTTCGAGGCGTTTTTTAAACTCTTCAATCAGTTTGTCCAGACCGCCGAGAGATTCGATCTTTGCCTTCTCTTCATCGGTGAGCTGTTTGAGAAACTCGGTGCGTAGCCAGTCATCGGGAATCATTGCCTCGATCACGTCATCCAGAGTTTCGAGATCCCGAAAATAGCGCCCAAAGGCCAGATCAAAACGATCGTAGTACTTCTCGTCCTTGACCAGACAGAGTCTCGCCAGATGATAGAAATCATCAATGTTTGCAAAGACGAGCCGGGCCTTTAGGGCAGAGATCAGGTCCAGCAGCTCACGGATGCTGACCGGCACCCCGGTTTCTTTCAGCGTGTAGAAAAAACTGACAAGCATAAGCGATTAACCACGGCTCTCGCGACGGTGCATAAAGGCAAGGCGCTCAAGCAGATGGACGTCCTGCTCATTTTTCAGAAGCGCGCCGTACAGCGGCGGAATGGCCTTGCTGCTGTCGCGGTTTTTCAAAATCTCTTCCGGCACATCGTCGGCCATCAGCAACTTGAGCCAATCGATGAGCTCGGAGGTGGACGGCTTTTTCTTCAATCCCGGAATGCTGCGCACATCGAAGAATACTTCCAGCGCTTCACTGACCAGCGACTGCTTGGCATCCGGATGGTGGACCGCCACGATTTTCTGCATGGTTTCCCGGTCAGGAAAGTTGATAAAGTGGAAAAAACAGCGGCGCAAAAAGGCGTCCGGCAACTCTTTTTCATTGTTACTGGTGATAATGATGATCGGACGGTGCTTGGCTTTGACAGTTTCCCCGGTTTCATACACGTGGAACTCCATCTTATCGAGCTCGACCAGAAGGTCATTGGGAAATTCAATGTCCGCCTTGTCGATTTCATCGATCAGCAAAACCACCTGCTCATCGGCTGCGAAGGCTTCCCACAGCTTGCCCCGCTTGATGTAGTTACTGATATCGTGGACTTTATCATCCCCGAGCTGGGAATCACGCAGTCGCGAAACCGCATCGTATTCGTAGAGGCCCTGCTGGGCTTTGGTGGTGGACTTTATATGCCACTGCAAGAGCCGTTTACCCAAGCCTTTGGCCACTTCTTCCGCCAGCATCGTTTTACCGGTGCCCGGCTCACCCTTGATCAGCAGCGGTCGCTGCAGAGTAACGGCCGAGTCCACCGCCAGTCTCAGGTCATCCGTGGCCACATAATTTTCTGTGCCTTCAAACTTCATAGCTGTTTCCTTTTTCTCTCTCAATCTGTGTGCGGCGTGCCGTCGGCACCGTCACCGCTGTTTACAATAGATTCGTTTTGCTGACGCTCGGCATTTGACACTGCCGCCCGGCGGCGCTCACGCTTGGCAATCAATCTGGCGACAACCAGCCCCAGCACCACTGCAATCAGACACGCACCCACGAGAATATTCATGGCCTTAATAGCGGCCACGGTATTGCCTATGAAGGCGCCGAGTAAAACCACAACCAGCGCCGGCACCAAAATCTCGTTGCTATCTTCATGCACAATGGGCAGCAACAGCGTCGCTATTGCAACAAAACGAATAACCGTTCTGAGGTAGGCATTGCCGATAACCCGTGTCCACAGGCATCCGATAATAATCAGCACGGTGCAGGCGCCCAGGTAGAAGGCCCACGCGGTCAGATATTCCTGTTGCTCAATCAACGGTTCCATAAACTTATCAATTCACCCAGTGCACAATGTGCTCTTCCAAGCCGTCGGGATGAACATGCCGCTCACTGACGCACAAGCCCATAATGGAGTGCCCTTCTTCATGCACCCGGTTTCTGTCGCCACACACCAGGTGGTGCCAGGCTGGCAGTCCGCGACCGTCCTGCAAGCGTCGGTAGGAACAGCTGGACGGCAACCACTGCAGATTATCCACGTCCGTTGGCGTCAGTTTGACGCAGGTCGGCTCTTTTTTGAGGCGGTCAGCGTAATCGCTACATCGACAGGTTTCAATATCGAGCAACTGGCAGGCAACCCGGGTGTAGTAAATATCCCCGGTGTCCTCATCTTCGAGCTTGTGCAAGCAACACTTGCCGCAGCCGTCGCAGAGCGACTCCCACTCGTCGCTGGTCATCTCTGCAAGCGCTTTGGTTTCCCAAAATTTATCCATTCTCAGCTTTTAGCCTCAAAGGTAGACGGCGGCATCTGCAGAAAAAAACCTTGTTCAGCAATGGATTCCAGCACTTTGGGCGCCTCGACGCGAGCCAGCTTGCGCTCGGGGGTCAGCAACAGTGTCATCGCAAGCTCTGCCTCACCGAACTGTTTAAGCAAGGGCTCGGGCACCCTTTCCAAGCCTTCGCGCTTGTCCACATAGAGGTACATGCCCTCCTTTTTGGGGCTCCGGTAAATACTGACAATAACCTTCATAGTTCGCCCTTAACGAATACATCGTTCAAAACCGGAGCCAATACCAGGCTACGCCAGCCTTCGCTCTCACTCGGCAGAGCCTGTTGACGCACTGTTTCTTCCAGTACCTTCTTGCTCATCAGCACATCGCGGGAGATCGCCAACTCCTCGCTAACCTTATCGACCCGCGTCTTCAATGCTTTGGCCTGCTCCCGCTGCTCTCCGGCTGGCGGCGGCAGCAGACGCTCGGCCTCGCTCAGTGCCGGCGCATTGCGAATCGCCTCACAGATGGCTTCGCCAAAGCGGCGCACAATCGACGGATTCATACCCTTTAGTCGCGCCAGATCGGCTGGGCTCTCCGGCTGTCGCCGGACAATGTCGATACACATCGCATCTTTCACAATACGTCCACGAGGCACGTTGCGTTCTCTGGCCTCGGTTTCGCGCCAATTGCACAGCGCCTTGAGCCGGGCCTGCTCCGGTGGCGATAACTTCCAGGCAGATTTAACCCGCTGATAGTATCGCTCAGGTGGCAGCACGGTAGATGAGCGCACCTGTCGATCACCCTCTTCCAGCCACCATGAAAAGCGTTCTTGCTGTTCGAGGCGGGTTTTCAAACTGCGATACACCGGCAGCAGATGGACGACATCTAGCGCCGCATACAGGCACTGACTCTGGCTCAAGGGACGCTGTAACCAATCAGAGCGCGTCTCACCCTTGTCGACCTCTTCATTCAGAAGTTCAGCCACTAGACGCTGGTACCCCATACCGCTATCCAGCCCTGCCAGTGCCGCACCAACCTGGGTATCAAGCAGGGGCTGCGGTACCAAGCCGAGGAGGCGTTGAAAAACCTCCATATCTTCACTGACTGAGTGCATCACTTTGTACACGCCCGGGTCAGTCAGCAGCGTGCTCAGCGGCTGCCAGTTGTCAATCGCCAAGGGGTCGACCAGATACACCTTCTTGCCATCAGAGAGCTGCAGCAGTGCCGGTATCGGGTAGAAGGTGTCGGTTCGCATAAACTCGGTATCGACCGCAATAACGGCTGCGCTGGCTAAGGCGACACTAATTTCCGTCAGCGCCGCATCACTGTCGATAAACTCGTAAGAAACCGTCATTGAACCGCCCGCCGGCCACTCAGCGCGTGGGCCAGAGTGCCGCTGTCGACGTATTCCAGCTCGCCGCCCAGTGGTACCCCATGCGCTATACGGGACACTTTCACGCCCATCTCGCGCAGCTGCTCGGCGATATAATAGGCGGTGGCCTCGCCTTCAACGGTGGGATTGGTCGCGAGAATCAATTCGCTGATCTGCAAGGCCTGGGCGCGCTCTATCAGCCGGTCAATGCCGATGTCCTCGGGACCGATACCGTCGATTGGGGAGAGGTGACCCATCAACACAAAATACTGGCCGTTGTAGCCCCCCGCCTGCTCAAAGGCGATTACATCCGCCGGTGACTCGACAACGCATAATGTTGATCGGTCCCGCTTTTCGCTGGCACAGAGGTGGCAAACCGGCTGCTCGGTAAGACAGCGGCAGTGCTGGCACTGACCAATGTGGCTTACCGCTTTTTCAAGCGCAGCGCTGAGCGCCAGCGCTCCGTCGCGTTTATGTTGCAGCAGGTTGAAAGCCATTCGCTGGGCGGACTTTCGCCCCACCCCCTGCAACACCCGCAGGGACTCAATAAGTTCTTCAATCAGAGGGCTGTAGTGACTCATTGAAAGGGGAAGCCGCCCGGCATACCGGAAAACATTTTGCCCAACGCGTCCTTGTTGCTCTCTTCCACTCGCCGCACCGCGTCATTTACCGCAGCCGCCAGCAGGTCTTCAAGCAGGCTTTTATCTTCTCGCAACAGGCTTTCATCAATCTGCACAGAACGCACCGCATGGCGGCCGTTCATGTTGACCCTGACCATACCCGCGCCGGCTTCACCGGTCACTTCCCGCTTGGCGAGTTCTTCCTGAGCCTTTTGCATCTGCTCCTGCATCTTGCCCGCCTGATTCATCAGGTCTTTCAGATTTTGCATACTCAATCCTCACTACTTGTCCGTCGCCGGTCGGATACTGGACTCGTCGACCGTTGCCTGAAATTCCTGCATCAGGCGCAGGACATTCGGGTCTTCGCGGATCAGCAGCTTCAACTGATCCAGATTTTCCTGCTCCATGCGCAATTGATAATCTGCAGGCGTTTCCTGATCAACCTCCGCTGCCTGAGTAACCGACACCGACAAACCATGTTCAAAATAGGCCTGCAGTGCCTTTTCGAAGCGCTCGATATGGGTATCGTTCAGCAGGTGGGCATTGTCCTCGGCGATCACAAAGTTCAACTTACTGCCCTGCACCGATTCCAACACACAGTGCGAACAGATCGAGCGGAGCAAGCCCGCCAGACCAAAATCATCGAAGCGCTCGCGCCATACCGTTGGTGTCAGGTCGTTCAGCCCAATCACCCCGGCATCG
>JBFHCW010000064.1:0-10428 GCA_041585035.1 Litorivivens sp. | reverse complement strand
TGCTCGATGCTGCCGGGCGTTTGCAGGAGAGCGGCCGCTTTGCGCTGGCCTACCTCAGCAAAGACCTGCGCACCGCCGGTTTTATGGGCTGCCCGAATCTGGCACAGGTTCCGTTGAACCTGATCGCCAAAGAGCCGCCGGACGATCTCGACTTCACGCCCGGCGGTGTACTGAAGGGGTATGACAACGTTGCGGCGAGCAACCCCTTTTCAGCCGTCGCCGGCAGTGACGTGGTTACCCTGCAGCGCGCCGATCCGCGCATGGCCGGGCTTACCGGCAACCTTTCCCCCAACAACGCCAATATCCAGATTGACAACAACGATGCAGGCCTCGGGGCGGGCGATTTTGTGCTGATTACCGACTGCACCCATGCTGACCTGTTTGCAGCGACGACGGTGTCTCGAAATCAGAGCGCGGGCAATGAGCGCTTTACGATCACCCATGCCAGCAACGCCAACGACAACAACAAGCTCAGCAAACTGTACGGCAGCGATGCCTTTCTGCTGGGTTTTCAGTCGGTGGAGTATTTCGTTCGCGACACCGGACGCACCACGGCAGCGGGCAAGCCAATTCACTCCCTCTATGTGCGGGCGCGCCAGTTTGACAGCGCAACCCCCCGTGTAGCGCAAGAATTGGTAGAGGGTGTTGAAAACATGCAGCTTAGCTACGGCGAAGACAGCAACGGCGATCGCGCCATCGACAGCTACAAGACGGCAGACAACATCAGTGACTGGTCAAAAGTACTCAGCGTGCGTATTGAGCTGCTGCTGCACAGCCTTGAAGACAACGTCGTCCGCGATGGCCAGAACCTGACCTATAACAACAGCCTCGTGGCGCAAGATGGACGCTTGCGCAAGGTCTATACCACGGCTGTCGCTGTGCGCAATCGATTGCCCTAGGGGAAAGCCATGAACCGAACGACCCAACAGGGCGCCACGTTGATTGTTTGCCTGATCTTCATGCTCATCATGACGGTGATCGGCGCCGGCGCTTTACAGTCAACCACACTGCAGGAACGGATGGCGGGCAATGCCCGCGATACCCACGCCGCCTTTCAGGCAGCCGAAGCCGCATTGCGTTCGGCGGAGCGACTGTTGGCGACGGCTTCGCTGCCGGCCTTCAACGGCAGCAATGGTTTGTTTATTGAGTGCAGTGGCACAGCGTCGGCGTGTTCAGCACCCGATTGGTCCGATCGCGGCTCAAACCAGTGGGCAAGCGTGAGTCAGTTTGGCGCAGGGGTGCACAGCGATCCGCAGTACATAATCGAAGAGTTAAATGTGCAGGGCAGTCCGTCCACCTCGCTGGAAGCTGATATCGCCGTAACACCCTTCAAGGTCTACCGGATAACCGCGCGCGGTTTTGGCGTCAGCAGCAACTCGATGGTGGTATTGCGCAGTATTTATCGACGGCAGTAAGGCCGCAGCAACAGTGGAGAATCAGGGATGAGTATTCGCAGCGCAAAGCTTTTGTGTCTCGGCTGTCTTGTCGGGATAGCACACAACTTTTCTGTCGCGGCGCTGGATATTGCGCAGGCGCCGCTATCTCAATCGACCGGGGTAGTGCCCAATATACTGCTTGCCATCGATGATTCGGGCAGCATGGATTCGGAAGTATTGATGCCCACCAATGACGGCGCCCTGTGGTGGAACACCGAAACTCAACGTTTTGTCGGGCTGAATGGTCGCGACGAAGCAGAAAGCGGCGTGTTGAATGTCAACGCTGCCGGTGCTGCCAACCGCAGCTGGAAAAAATACGTCTACCTTTTTCCCAACGGCTCGGGCAATGGCAACAGGGTCTATGCTGACGCCGCTAACGATCACTTCGCTATTCCACCGACTGCAGAGCTGGCCTTTGCCCGCTCGCCGGATTACAACCGGGCCTATTTCAACCCCGCAGACGTCTATGCGCCGTGGCCAAGCGTGGGCGACCCGAGCTGGCGCAATATAAGCGCTACGGCGGCGCCCAGCGACCCGAGCAAAGGCGACTTCAGTTTTGATTTAACACGCAATATCAATTCCGACAGCGACGGCCACCGCTTCACCTTTTTTCCGGGCATGCGGTTGCCTGATGGTGATCTCGCAACAGAAAAAACGGCCCGCTCGGTGGACTACTTCCCGGCGACTTTCTACCTGAAAGAGGCACTGCCGACCCGCTTTGGCTATAGCGGTGCAACGCTAAGAGGTTCGGCGCCCGATGGCACAGCCCTGATTGGCTACGAAATTAAATCCGCGAATTTTCAAAACAGCGAACAGTACCGCGCGATGCTGCAGAATTTTGCCAACTGGTTTTCTTACTATCGCAAACGCCATCTCGCCACGCGGGCGGGTGTTGCCCACTCTCTGTTTGAAGTGCGCAACGCGCGGGTGGGCGAATTCACCATCAATTCACGCGAGGAGCTTACATTCAACAACCTTGCCGTGTCGTCAGAGCGCGAGCAATTTTACAACAGGGTCAACAGCCGGGGCGGAAACAGCGGCGGCACCCCCAACCGCCGAGCACTTAAACATGCCGGCGAACAGCTGCAGCGCAGCGATGGCAACGCGCCGATAACACACGCTTGTCAGTCGAACGCCGCCATTCTTTTTACCGACGGTTACAGCAACCCGGATAACGTAGGGATTGGCAATGAAGATGCCGGTAAAGGCTCACCCTATGAAGACGGCGTCGCAGGCACCATGGCCGACATCGCCATGAAGTACTACAGCACCCATCTGCGCAATGATTTGCCGACCGGCAAGGTGCCCCTGCAGGAAGCCTGTAGCCGCCGCGATCGCAGTCCGGCACTGGACTGCAACAGCAACCTGCACATGTTGACCTACGCCGTTACGCTCGGTTCACGCGGCTTTCTGTTTGACCCGGACAATCTCATTGACCCTTACAGCAACCCGCCCACCTGGCCCACCGAATTCCCGGCCCGCAGCCCCACGGCGGTAGATGATTTGTGGCACGCCACCATCAATGGGCGGGGCCAGTTGTTGAACGCCAGCAAGCCGGTGGAGATAGCCGACAAACTGAAGGTGGCGGTAACCCGCATTCTGCAGTCCGTTGGCTCGGCCTCGGCGGTGGCAACCAACTCCACCCGGCTCGATACCGATACGCTGGTATTTCAGGCCCGCTACGACAGTCGCGACTGGTCCGGGCAGTTATTGGCCTACCGGGTGGGTAGCGATGGCAGCCTGGAGGGGCTCGAATGGTCGACCGACAGCGACGCCACAATACCCGCCTATGATGTCCGCAAGGTCTTTACCTGGGCAGACACCGACGGCCAGAATTTTGAGTGGGGCAGCTTAAGCGATAGTCAGAAAGCGGCCTTGACGGTCGATATTACTTCAGCCCATAGCGCCGCCATAATCGGACTGCAGCGCGTCAACTGGCTGAAGGGCGACCAACGTCGCGAGGGCGCAGACACCGCCTTTCGTATTCGCAGCAACCGGCTCGGTGATATCGTTAATTCCAACCCCTACTTTCACTGGCAGCAGAACTACGGCTTCTCAAAACTGCCGGGCAGCGAAGGCAGCAGCTATGCCGCTTATCTCACCGCCAAAGCCAGCAAGCCGGCGATGCTTTACGTGGGCGCCAACGACGGCATGCTGCATGGATTCAAGGCAAGTACTGGCGAAGAGCAGTTTGCCTATATCCCCGCCGGGGTTTTTAATCACCTCTACAGACTGACAAAGCCCGACTATGAGCACCGCTATTTTGTGGATGGCTCACCCCGTGTGTTAGATGCTTATATCGCTAACAGCTGGCAGTCGGTGCTGGTGGCCGCCCTGGGTGCCGGCGGACGCAGTGTGTTTGCCCTGAAGGTTTCCGACCCGGAAAATTTTGGTGCGGACGATGTGCTGTGGGAATTTTCTACCGACAGTGAGAGCAGCGACAAACTCGGCGTTGCCATGAGCGAGCCGGTAATTGCGCGCCTGGAAAGCGGTGACTGGGTGGCGATCTTCGGTAACGGTTACAACAGCGGGGATACGCTGAAGCTGTTTGTCGTGAGTCTCGCGGACGGCCGTCTGCTGAAAGCCATCGACACCAAAGTCAGCGGCGCGGACAACGGTCTGAGCAGCGTGGTCCCGGTGGATGTAGACGATGACCGTATAACCGATGTGGTGTATGCCGGTGATCTGAGCGGCAATGTCTGGAAGTTTGATCTTACCGGAAACAACCGCAATGGCTGGGGGGTTGCCTATGGCACCAACCGTGAGCCCGCGCCCCTTTTCACGGCCCGCGATGCAAGCGATGTGGCACAGCCGATTACCGCGCGCATTGCGGTCGGGCGCCATCCTGACAGCGGCATCATGGTGTATTTTGGCACGGGTAAATATATGGAAAGCCAGGATGCGCAGGTAGGGGATACTCCTCAGGTACAAACCTTCTACGGCCTGCACGACGATGGCGCCGTTATCGAATCCCGCGCCGACTTGCAACAACAGACAATCACCGCCCAAGGCGTGCGCGCCCTCAATGGCGCGGACAATAACAGCAGTTCAGATCTGCGCGTGGTGTCCCGCAACTCGGTGGATTACAGCAACAAACAAGGCTGGTATCTGGATTTAAAACTGAGCAGTGCCAGCCACGGCGGGGGTGAACGGGTGATTGACCAGGCTGTTCTGCGCTACGACCGGGTGATCTTTGTGACACTGGCGCCCTCGACCAATCCTTGCAACTTTGGTGGCACCAGCTGGTTGATGGAACTGAACGCAATGACGGGCGGCCAACTGGACGACGCGGTATTTGATGTCAACAACGACGGCGTCATCAATAGCGCCGATTTGATCGACAGCGAAACCACGTTGATTCCACCCAGCGGCAAACACTTTGATGAAATGATGTCGCGACCGGGCATCGTTGGCGCCGGGGAAAAGGAATATAAATATACGTCGGGGTCGCGCGGCAAGCTTGGGGTAACGACCGAGCGCGGCGCGGGAGCCGCACTCGGTCGTCAATCCTGGTGGCAGTTGCGCTAGTGTCGCGTTCTCCAAAAGACCGTGATTAGAAGCGGTAGCGCCCCTCTACATAAACGACCTTGGTCGGTTCGATGGTGGCGCGATAGCCACCCGCGTCCAGCGCCGAAGGCGAGCCGATACCAATGGTGGTTTCATCGGTCAGATTGCGGCCTACCACTGACAGGCTCCAGGTTTCGTCAACGTCGCTCAGTGCAATGCGGGCGTTGAGCTTCTCTACAGACTCCTGAAGACCGCGCGGGTCCAGATCACCCGATGTGAAATGCTCGCCCTTGTAGCTCAAATCCAGACCCAGCTCCAGCAGCAGACTGTTGAACAACGGCTGCGTGTAGGTGCCGGATATCGTTCCGGTCCACTCCGGGGTGTGCTGGTTTTCCCGGCCGGTCAAATCACAGGTGCCGGTGTCGGGGTCTTCATTCGGCGCACCGCCGTAACAGGGGCCGTCGACGTAATCCAGCCATTCAAAATCCAGATAGGCCATCGACCCACTGAGCATAAAGTTTTCGGTCAGCAGCCAGCGGCCGTCGAGTTCAATACCCTGGGTGAGGGCGCTACCGGCGTTGGTCACGGTAAAACCCGCCACCCCGTCGAAGACACTCACCTGCATGTCTTCGTATTCAACCCGGTAGACCGCAATATTGAGTTCGGCTGCACCATCGGCCAGGCGCATCTTGGCGCCCAGCTCCCAGGCGTCGGCCAGTTCGTCTTCAAACTCGAAGTTGGTTGCCCCGCCGTTGGGGCCGGTGCCGTCGTTGTTGTTACGCGCATCGTAGCTGCCGGATTTTGCGCCGCGGGTGAAGCCGATATAGGTCATGATGTCGTCGGTAACGTCCCACTGCAGATTCACCGACGGCAGGGTGACGGCAACGTCGCGTTCACCGCTCAGGGTGTGCTTGTTGATCAGCAGGGCGTTAAGCACGGTGGCCGTCACCGGGTTGACATCATTTTGGGTGCCCGGCTCGTAGACGTCGAAATCGCGGAAACCGGTCTTTTCTTCGACCACATGGCGAACGCCCAGGGTGGTGCGCAGGTTTGATGTCCAGTTAAACGTTACCTGCACAAAGGCAGACCAAGCGTCGCTGTCGATACTGAAATCGCGGGCCAGATCGGCTTTCACATTTTCAGCGGTGTTGATCGCGCAGACCCCAAAGTCCTGCAGTGCGCCGTTGCGCACATTGAGCGGGGAAGACTCGTCGAACTGCAGCTCACTGGTTTGGTAAAAAGCACCAGCGATGTAATCAACAAAGCCACCGGTGGCCGAGGCGAAACGGAATTCCTGGCTGAACTGATCGTACTCTTCGAGGCCGAGCAGGGGCACGGTGTCAAAGCTGCTGGAGTCAGCGTCGAACAGGTCTTCGGATTCAAAGCCCGACCAGCCGCTGGTCATGGTGAGGGTGCCGGGTTCGAAATTCATGTCCACATTGAGTGTGTAGTTGTAGGTGTCGATCTCGGCAAATTCTTTCGCGTCGGTATTCTTGACGCGGTTAAGCTCCACATCCTCACCACTACAGCCCGTCAGCGCGCTGGCGTGGGTAAACTCAAAGGTGCGGCCGCGTTGCTCGCGGTTGGAGTGCTCGAGCTTTAGGTAGGCCTCGGCCCAGTCCAGCGGATACCAGCCAAGGGTCAGGCGGGCGGCTTTTTCATCGACGCCCGGCTCAACCCGTTCCAGGTTCTCGTTGTACATATAGCCGTCTTCACTGCGCTTACGACCCGCCAGACGAAAACCAAAGGTGTCGGTAACCGGCACCGACACCATGGCGGAGTACTCTTCGCGGTCGTTGTCCCGTCCACGGGGCACACCGACCAGACCGCTGACCATACCTTCGAACTCGTCACCGGGGCGGCCGGAGACAATATTCAGGGCACCGGCAATGGCGTTTTTCCCGAATAGAATAGACTGCGGCCCGCGCAATACTTCCACCCGCTCGATATCCATAAAGGCCGCGCGGGTCTGGTGGGGTCGGCCGAGGTGAATACCGTCGGCGAAAATACCCACCGACAATTCAAAGCCCTGATTGGAGCCGGAACCCACGCCGCGCATGTAGACGTTGGGAATCAAACCACCCGGTACCAGTTTAAAGTTGGGGGTGTACTCAGACAGGTCAGCCATATTGCTGATACCCGCCTTGTTCAGCTTCTCGCCACTGACGGCGGAGACTGAGACAGGTACATCACTGAGAGATTCGGCCCGCTTCTGGGCGGTGACAACCACCTCCTCCAGTACGGGTTTGGCGTTGACAGTGGTGGCGATACCGGCGGCGGTGAGCATAAGCACCTGCGGCCAGCGACATGAGCGATTAGGCATGACGGCTCCATCGGTTGTTATTATTTTCGTGGTGTAGCGCATTTTGTTTATTTTTTACCCCGTTTCTTACAGATTGTCCACGCACAGCCTGTATTTAGTCGGTAGAGTGAATAAAACAGATCAACAGACGAGGACCCTATGCCCAGTTCGTTACGACTGAATATGACCGGCGCCGAGAGTGACCCCTCGGCCCGTTCCGCGCGCTACCAGGCTGCCATCGACATGGCCGACTACGCGGATAAACACGGGTTCGACTACATCAATGTTGAAGAGCATCACTGCGCCCAGAATGGTTGGTTGCCCTCGCCCCTGACCATGGCTTCCGCCATTGCCGCACGCACCGAGAAAGCGGGCATCGGTATCATGGCGCTGCTGGTTTCTCTCTACGATCCGGTGCGGCTGGCCGAAGACCTTGCCGTGATTGACTTGATCAGCCGGGGGCGCCTGAGTTTTATTGCCGGGCTGGGTTACCGGGAAATTGAATTTCACGCCCTGGACAAACCCTTTGCCGAGCGCGGCAAGTGGATGGACCACGTACTCGACACCCTGCTCAAGGCCTGGGGCGATGAGCCCTTTGAATACCGGGGCGAAATGATCACGGTTACCCCCAAACCTTACACCCGGCCTCACCCGATGTTTCTGGTCGGCGGCATGAGCAAAGTTGCAGCTCGCCGCGCCGCGCGCTTTGGCCTGCCGTTCTCACCGCCCATGTACGACGCCGAGCTGGAAGCCTATTACTACGAGCAGCTTAAAGCCCACGGCAAAAAGGGTTTTATGGTGGCGCCGCCGCAGGATTTTTCACTGTGGTTTGTCGACGAAAACCCCGACGCCGCCTGGGCGGAAATCGGTCACCACTTTCTAAATGAAGTGCAGGAATACAACAGCTGGAAACGCGCCGGTCTGGCCCGGCCCATGGAAATGCCCAGCGCGAGCGTTGAAGAAATTCGCGCCAGCGGCCGCTATGAAATTGTGACGCCGGAAGCGTGCATTGAACGAATGAAAGCCGACAAGCACAAAAACGCCGTGCTGCATCCGCTGGTGGGTGGTATGCCGCTGGAGCGGGGCTGGCGTTCGCTAAAACTGTATTGCGAAAAAGTTTTACCCGAAGTTGGGTGAGGGGGGCGTTAAGCCCCCGAGACGGTTTATGATGCTTAAACCCCGCTAGCTATTCAGAGCGGTTTTCACCGCGTCGGGTGTAATCGGAAGATCCCGCACCCTGGCGCCCACGGCATTGAAAATGGCATTGCCAATGGCCGGCGCCACCGCGATCAGTCCGGGCTCGCCGAGTCCTACAGGAAACTCAGTGTTCTCAACAAAGCTGATATCCAGCTCCGGCACATCGTTCATTCGCAGCGGGCTGTAGGTATTCAGGTTATTGTCCGCCACCTGCCCGTTCTTGATCCTGGTGCCTTCGTGCAGCGCCAGACTCAAGCCCCAGAGCATGGCACCTTCGGTTTGCGCCAGCGCGCCGTCCGGGTGCACCACCGTGCCGCAATCCATAACGGTGGTGAGCTTTTTAACCGTCACCTGACCGTTATCCCGGTTGACCTTCACGTGAGCGACGCAGGCGCTCCAGGTCGGCATGGTGCGCTCCTGCCCTGCGGCAATAGCAACCCCCAAGCCTTCGTTGTCGGGCAGCTTGCGGCCCCAGCCGGATCGCTTTTTCGCTTCCTTCAGAACGTGAGCCAGACGCTTGGCGCCGCCCACAGCTTCGGGTGCTTTGCCCGCGTTTTTACCCTTGGCATCGAGCAGGCTCAGGCGAAACGCCACCGGATCAACATTTTGTTTATGCGCCACTTCATCCATAAAGGATTCCACGCCCCAGCCTATCCAGCCGGGGCCCACCGCACGCAGCCAACCCGGTACAAAGGTTTTCTGGGCCAGAGGGTTGTTGATGGCGCGCACCCGATGATGGGGCAGGGTATACCAGTGGTCAGCGCCGCTGATGGAGAAGGTATCGATCTTGCCCTTGCCGTCGACACCGTCAATCAGAAAGGCGGGGGCCATGGTTTTGGTCGGCCAGCCGGCCGCCGCGGCATGTTCAATGCCCTGCAGCGTTTGTTTGCTGTCCCAGTAGGCCCAGAAGTGCTGCACTGATGGCGAACGAATACAATCAAAACGGGAGTCGTCTTCGCGGGTAAAGACCAGTTTTACCGGCTTGTTAACCGCCTTTGCGGTCAGCGCCGCCGGCAACATATAGTCGCCCGCCAGGCGCCTACCGAAACCACCGCCCAGGTAATGCTGGTGAATAATGACCTTGTCTTCACTCAGGCCAACCGACTTTGCCACCACGGGCAAAAACAGCGACTGCCACTGGTTACCGGTATACACATGGCAAATGCCGTCTTTGAATTCCACCGTGGCATTAACCGGCTCCAGCGCAAAGTGCAGGGCAGAGGCTGTGCGGTAACGGCCTTCCAATGATGAAGCCGCTTGCTGGGCAGCCGCGTCGATATCACCGTGTTCAACAAACAGTGCACCGGCAGATTTATCGGCTACGAGCTTTTCGCCTTCGGCTATCAGATCGTCTTCGGTCACATTGGCGGTATCGCCTTTTTGATACTGCACCTTGAGCTGGTCGGCCGCCTTGATAGCGCCATAGTAGGTATCGGCCAGCACCGTTACCCAGCCCTGCAAAACCTCGCTGGGGTCTTTCAGTACTTCATAGCCCAGATAACCCGTAACCTTTTTCGCGCCGCTGTCGTCAACGTTTTTCACCACAGAGCCATAGCGGGTGGGCGGCACCAACGGTCTGGCGTAGACCATTCCCTCCAGTTCCACGTCAATGCCGTAGCGTGCCTCGCCATTGGTTTTCGGGGGAATGTCCAGCGCCTTGCCGGGTTTTGCAATCAGGTCGCGTTGCGCCGGTTTTTTCGGTTTGAATTTCGCCAGTGCTTCGGCGGAATAGGTTTTATCAATCTTGCCGCGTTTCACCACTTCGGCAAAATCGATGCGTTTATTGCCACAAACTACCTGGCTTTCGCGGGTCGTGCAGCGCCCGGGCTTAACCCCCAACAGCGCTGCGCCCGCTTCAATAATAGCCTCGCGGCCTGCGGCGCCCGCCTGCGACATCGGCAGGTAAGACTGGAACACCGACCAAGAACCACCGGTCACCATATAGCCCCATTTGGGGTCCGTATCCACGTGTTTGAAGTGAACACG
>JBFHCW010000063.1:0-10516 GCA_041585035.1 Litorivivens sp. | reverse complement strand
GCCTTGGAAACCGCGGCAGAGGCCTTTCGCAAGCTCAATCTACCGGCAAAAATTTTCGTCAACATCAGCCCCATGAGTCTGGTGTCGGCGAATGCCGTGATTATTGCCCGGGATGTTCTGCAACGTACCGGGCTGCGCGCTGAAAGTGTTGTTCTGGAGTTGTCGGAGCAGTATCAGACCGACGATTACTCGGCTCTCGTTGCAGCGCTTGAGGCGTTTAAGCAGGAGGGCTTTGGTATCGCCGTGGATGACCTGGGAGCCGGTTATGCCGGCTTGAAAACCTGGTCACAATTGCAGCCTGATTTTGTCAAAATTGATCGTCACTTTATTTCAGGTATTGATAACGATCCCATCAAGCACGAGTTTGTTCGCTCCATCCTTACCATGGCGCAAGAGATAAAATCTCGCGTTATTGCAGAAGGCGTGGAAACCTTTGAGGAGCTTCAGGTTCTGCGGGAACTCGGTGTTCGCTACGTGCAGGGTTATCTGCTGGGCAGGCCCAGCGTTAGCCCGAAAATTACCGACAATATTCACCGACTGGCGGATCGGCCCGCGATGCGCGAGCGGTTGCTGGCAAATCGCAAGGTTATTGGCGCCCTGGCTCAGGACTTCCCCTCGATTGATGTCCACACGCGACTGGAGGACGTTGTCAGGCTGTTCAAGGCCCGGGCGGGTATAAGCAGTTTGCCGGTCCTGCATCACAACACGCCAACCGGAATCATCAGCCGGCAACAGGCGCTGGAAATTTTCTCCGAGCGCTTCGGACCGGAACTGCACGGCCGCAAACCCGTCGTGCAGTTTATGAATGACAAACCTATTGTGGTGGAATTCAACACCCCGCTCGAGGAAGTGAGCTACCTGTTAACCGAAGATGTTCAACAGGATTTGATTCAGGACCTGATTATCGCCCAGCAGGGCCGCTATCGTGGTATCGCAAAAACCTCTGCGCTACTGCGCGCCATCACCGATCAGCAGATCAGCAGTGCTCGCCACGCCAATCCTTTAACCCAGCTGCCGGGCAATGTGCCGATCAACGAGCGCGCGCAGAGTCTGATCAATACCCGGGATGAGTTCTGGGTGGCCTATTGCGATCTGAACGACTTCAAAGCCTTCAACGATGTCTACGGTTACGCGCTGGGCGACAAGGCTATCCTGCTGCTGGCCAATCTGCTCAGTGAAACGGTGGATTGCGACCTGGATTTCGTCGGCCATATCGGTGGCGATGATTTTATTCTGCTGATGCGCAGCGAAAACGCACCGGAGCTTTGCGCTACCGCGTGTTCGCGGTTTGAATCTCAGGTGCGACAGCTTTACGACCCGGTAGCCCTGAGCAATCGCGGCATCTGGTCGGCGGACCGTCAGGGACGGCAAAGCTTTTTTCCGCTGATGAGCCTTTCCGTTGGCCTGGTCAAACCGAAACTTTCTGCGGGTTTGCGCGCTGATGACGTCAGTGCACTGGCCAGTGACGCCAAGAAAGAGGCCAAACGCTTACCGGGTGGCGGGGTCTATGTCTCGGACGCCCGATTTCCCGAAGTCGCCTCACACTATCTGCGCGCCACCGCCTGACCGGTCTACAAAAACTGATAGTCGTCCGGGTTAACCGAGCGGGTCCACTCCCAGAAATCGCGCAGACGCCAGGGCGAGAGCACCGTCACCTTGCCCGCGTCGTTTTGATACCAGCTGTGTTTCACCGTCGGGTGAGACCACACCATCTCTGAGAGCTCCTTTTGCAGGCGCTGCTGATAGCCCTCGTGCACGTCCGGTTTCACATCCATGGCCTGCCGCCCTTCGGCGATCAGCGTTTTCAGCGCGGAGAGTGTGTAGCGCACTTCGCATTCGGAGTTGAAAATAAGGCTGCCACCAAAGGCCAGATTGGTGCCCGGGCCATATAGACAAAACAGGTTGGGGAAATTTGGCACGGTAATGCCGAGATAGGCTTCCGGCTCCTCACCCCACTGCTCACGCAATGACTGTCCATTGCGGCCGATAATCTCCATGGGCCACAGAAAACGGTTGGCGTAAAACCCGGTTGCGTAAACAATGATGTCTGCTTCAAACAGATTGCCATTGTTATCCACCACGCCGTTATCGGTAATCTCGCGGATGCCGTCCGTGTGCAATTCCACCTGCGGTTTTTTCAGCGCGGTTAACCAGCTGCCATTGTCCTGCAGGGTGCGCTTGGCCAGCGGCACGTAGTCAGGGGTAACCTTGGCCAGCAGCTCTTCATCCTCGCCTACCTGCTGCTTCATCCAGTCGGTGAAGACTTCGCGCACCATCTCGTTCATTTCATTGATAGAGCGATCCTGATGCGGCCAGGCCGGATCAATTTTCAGACTGGGCAGCAAGCCGTCGCAGGCTGGCCAGAACAGCAGAAAACGATACCAGCGCGAATAGAACGGCAGCTTCTTCATGCACCATTGTGCGCCGCTTTCCACCTTGCGGTGGTAGTCGACATTGGGGAACATCCAGGGCGCCGAGCGCTGATATACTTTCAGTTCGGCAACATCGTCGGCAATGGTTGGCACTAACTGAAAGGCGCTGGCACCAGTGCCGATGACCACAACACGCTTACCTTTGTAATCCACATCAGAGCGCCACTGGGCAGAGTGCATTGCGGTGCCGCGAAAACGGTCTCTGCCTTTGATATCCGGCAACTTCGGCCGGTTCAGCTGGCCCACCGCACTGATCAGCGCCCGGGTTTCATGGTGCTGCTCGGCGCCATGTTTATCCCGGGTAGTGACCTGCCACTGCTTTTGATCTTCATCGTACTGTGCTTTAACGACTTCGCTGCCAAAACGGAAATGCTCGCGCAGATCGAAGCGATCCAGACAGTCTTCAAAGTATTTCTGCAGCTCCGGTTGCTGGGCGAAATATTCTGTCCAGTCGTGGTTGGGCGCAAAGGAATAGCAGTAAAAATGATTGCCCACATCCACCCGGCAACCGGGATAGCGGTTTTCATACCAGGTGCCGCCTACGCCGGCATTTTTCTCGATGACGGTGAACGAAAGCCCGGCCTCTTTCAATCGTATCGCCGCCAGCACACCGGACATACCACCACCGATCACCGTTACATGAAAATCGGCTCGCTGCTCGGCGGGAATCTCACTCCAGTCGATTTGCCGGGCATCACCGTCCAGCTCCATTTCTTCGAGCATCATCGGCACATAGTCGGCGGGCACGTCCTCGGCAACCAGAAAGCTCATCATCCGACGAATGGTCTCGTGATCATCAATGCGCACCGGCTGGCAGCCGCCATCCCGATAGCGCTTGATAACGTCCAGCGCCTGCTCCCGAATTGCGGCTTTGTCTTCTTCCGACATATAGCCCTGCACTTCGTTGAGGTAGACCCCCATGGGGCGAATCGAGCCATCCAGCAGTGCGGTGTCGCCGCTCATATGGATCATCGACAGCATCAGGGTGGGAATCGACGCGTCCTTCAGCGCCTCGGCAATAAAATTGTCGTCTTCGGTAATCCGCTCGGGAGCCGGGGCCAGCGCTTGCGTCATTGAGAGCCTCCTGTCAGTTTGTTATTCGATCAAGCATACTCAGACGCAGCAAGCGGCGAAATTACAGCTGCGTTATTTTGGTCATGGAGCGGAGCGCGCACATGCTGATAAAAACCCGACGTTTCACTGCCCGGCAGTTACACCGCTTTCGCGATTTGCAGCGTCTGTCCTTTGATATCCTCGAAGATACTGCCTCCCGTCTGCGCGCCGGTGATACCGAAAAGGCGATTGCTCACACCCTGGTCAAACGCTATCGCAAAGCCGGCGCCGATTCCTTTTTTCATTTGCCGGTGGTGCTGTTTGGCGAGCGCACCGCCCTGCCCGGCGACTGGTCGCTGGGGCATTTCTTCCCCAAAAATCGAGCGCTCGCCGAAGGCGACAGTGTCATTCTCGACGCCGCGCCGCTGTTTGCCGGCTATATGGTGGACACCTCTTACAGCACCTGCTTTGGCGACAGCCCCGAACACAGCGCCATGATGCGCCACCTGGCCCAGTACCGCGACAGCGTGCCCGCGGCGCTAAACCGTGGCGAACATTTTCAGGCCATTGCCGACGATGTCGCGCGCACCATGCGAGCGGCGGGCTATGAGCCCGTGCACACCAAACATCCCGGTGAGGTGCTCGGGCACCGGGCGATAAAAACGCCGCGGCTGCCCCTACCCCTGCGAATGCAGGGCTTTGACGCGGTCAGCCTGAGCTGGTTCAAGCTGAAAGACAGCCTCGCCACGAAGGGTTTGGGCCGTCGCAGCCCGCTGTGGAACAGCTCAAAAGCGTCGGATCACGGCGCCCACGATGGCTTGTGGCTGGTGGAACCCCACGCCGGCGCCGATGGGCTTGGCGCCAAGTGGGAGGAGATTCTACTGGTCGAGAACGGGCAGTCGCGCTGGCTCGACGACGACCCCCCTCATGTTCGCCAGTGGCAGGCGCTCAGCTCGGCGTAAGCTACTGACCACCAAAGTCAGCGGGCTTGGTCCGGTCTCGCGGCCAGTCTGAAAAGGCGAGGAAAAACAGAAAACCGATATTGATCAGCGGCAACATGACCAGCAGCGACAGCCAGCCGGAGTAGCCCGCCTTCTCGCAGATTTTCCAGAAGGGAACTACGATCAGTAGCAGGGTCAGCAAAATACCCAGATTTATTTCCATTAAACTCTCCCTGAGTTGGGCGGTGGCGTCCGCGCGCCGTGAACGTTAAAGTGTAGTGTCGAAGCATATTGTTGAAAATACTATGAAAAAAGTCGCGCTTCACTGGCAGATTGCCATCGCTATTGTTCTCGCCGTGGTTATCGGCTCCATCACCGGCACAGAGGCCGGAATTGGTAACGTGACCTTCTACGCCGTCTACGCTTTTCTCGGCACCCTGTTTCTCAATGCCCTGAAGATGATCATTGTGCCACTGGTTACAGCCTCGATCATCAGCGGCATCGCCAATATTCGCGACGGCGAAGGCCTGGGTAAGCTGGGCGGCAAGACCGTGCTGTTCTATATGATGAGCAGTCTGCTGGCGATTCTGGTCGGCCTGATGATGGTCAACCTGCTGCAACCGGGTACCGGCTCTGATCTTGCCGCCGGCCTCGCCGGGGACAGCTCGGTTGAAGAGGTGCTCACCAAGGTAGAGGGCAAAAGCACGGCCGATGTGGTGGATGTGTTTATCCGCATGGTGCCCCCGAATATTGTTGCGGCTGCGGCCGAAGGTCAGATGCTGGGGCTGATTTTTTTCAGTTTGCTGTTTGGCTATTTTCTGTCTCAAAGCGTGTCGAAACAGACCGATACGGTGCGCGAGTTTTTCACCGGACTGATGGACATCATGACCCTGATCACCCTGTGGGTAATGAAATTTGCACCCCTCGGCGTATTTGGCCTGGTCGCCAAAACGGTCGCCGATACCGGCTTTGCCAGCTTCAAACCGGTGCTGGTGTTCTTTTTTACGGTGGTGATCGCACTCGCCATACACGCCTTTATCACCATGCCATTGCTGCTTAAATTCCTCGGCCGGATTAACCCCGCCAAGCACTATCAAGCCATGTCACCGGCCATGCTCACAGCGTTTTCAACGGCGTCCAGCTCGGCCACCCTGCCCGTGACCATGGAATGTATGGAAGAAGCCGGCATCAGCCAGCGGGTGCGCGGCTTCGTGCTGCCACTCGGCGCCACGGTGAATATGGATGGCACAGCACTTTACGAATGCGTCGCCGCCATCTTTATCGCGCAGGCCTTTGGCATTGAGCTGAACTTTGTGCAGCAGTTCACCATCGTGATGGTGGCCCTGCTCACTTCGATCGGCGTGGCCGGCATTCCCGCCGCCAGCCTGGTGGCGATCTCGATTATCCTCGGCGTAATCGGCCTGCCGCTAGAAGGCATTGGCCTACTAATGATTACCGACCGCGTGCTGGATATGATGCGCACCGCGGTTAACGTGTTCAGCGACAGTTGCGCGACGGTGATCATCGCACGCAGCGAAGGCGAACAAACCAAGCTGGTATGAAATACTGCCCGGAGTGCGGTGTAGCCCTTACCGAACAAAGCATTCAGGGGCGCGGCGAAGCTGTGCGCTGCGCCGCCGGGCATCTGAGTTATCCCCCCGGCCCCAAGATTCTGTGGCGGCCTTTGTCAGCTGCGGCGACAAACTGCTGTGGATGAAGCGCGGCAATCCCCCCCGCGCCGGTCACTGGGCCATTCCCGCCGGTTTTATGGAAAGCGGCGAAACCCTGCGCGAGGCCGTAGCGCGCGAGCTGTGGGAGGAAACCTGCATCCGCCTGCCCGCAGAGGCCTTCACGCCTTACATGATCGGTTCAATCAACTTTATCAGTGAAGTGTATATCGGCATGCGCGCCACGGTGACCACGGAAGACTGCGCCTGTGGTGATGAGGCCATCGATGTGGGCTTTTTCCTCGAAGAGGAAATCGACTGGGATGAAGTCGCCTACCCCAGCGCCAATGCGGCGGTGAAAACCGCCTACCGGGAAGCGCGCAGCAAGCGCTTTGGTGTCTATCACGGCAACTTCACCCGCGAGCTGGACCAGCTGGATCTGGTCTGGCAACCGGGCGATTAACTCCCTCGCGGCGGTTTCAGGCCGCTACCCCTGCCAGCCACGGATGCCCATAGAGCAGCCCCGCAAACACCGCCAGGCCAATCACCGCTGACACCGCCGTTTTTCCCACACCGGCCGGAGCTGGTTTAATCCAGTCGCCGGCATGGGCATTGATCACCGCCATTTCCGCCAGCGCCCACAGAGCCAGACCGCCAAACAGCAGGAGCGAGCGCGGATCGCTGTTCACCAGCAGGTGGGCCAGCGACCAGAGCACCACGCTGAACAATTGGGGGTGACGCAGAACCTGTTTGATATCGGTAGGCGCATTGGCCGCCACAAACAGGCAGGCTGCCAAAGCCATCAGTACCAGACTGACCGGGCGAGCCCAGTCAAGAAACCACAGAGCCTGACCCGCGCCCATCTGCTGCCAACCCTTCACCAGCAGTAAAATCGCGCCCACCATCAGCAGTGAAAACAGCCCCTGATAGGGCCACTTACCCACGGTGTCGATAAGCCGCTGACGCGTCCCCGGCAGCAGGCGAATGGAAAAATGAACCGCCGCCCACAGCAGTAATCCGGCTATCAGTAAGTTCATACGCAGGCACTCTTTATTATTGGTGCCCCCACCTTAGCCGAAGGGCGCAAGAAGCTAAATATTCATTCACTATACGGTCGTAGAGTTTGTTGCTAAGCTGCTCTCGACGCCCTTTACATAACAACAGCGACGGACGAGGAGCCCCCCGTGGACAACGAACGCCCCACACCACTGGTTGAAGACATTGACGGTACCCGCAAAAAACTCGAGCAGTGGTTTGCGCGAAAGCTGCAATCCGACGGGCCGGTCCGTATTCCCGAACTGAAAATCCCCGAAACGACCGGCATGTCCAATGTCACCCTGCTGTTTGATATCGAATACGAAAAAGATGGCCAGACACACCAGGAAGGATGTGTAGGCCGGCTGCAGCCCGAGATCGAGAGGCCGGTATTTCCCGAGTACGACCTCTCGATTCAGTACACGGCCATGGATATTGTCAGCAGCAAAACCGATGTGCCTGCGCCGGGCCTGCTGGGACTGGAGCTTGATACCTCGCTGTTGGGAACCGGCTTTTACATCATGAAAAAATCCGAGGGCCGGGTGCCCCCGGATATGCCTCCCTACAGCATGGACGGCTGGATGCTGAACGAGATCGGCCCCCGGGAGCGGGAAAGCCTGTGGAACGCCGGCATCGACACCATGGCCAACCTGCACCGGCAGTGCCGCGACTACAAAGCCCTCGGGTTCGATTTTCTGGAGCGGCCCGAGCTCGGCGCCAACCCGCTGCAACAACAACTCGCCTACTGGGAGAACTACGGCAAGTGGGCCATGGAAGGTCGGCCCCACCCGATCTGCGACCCGGTGATGCAATGGCTTAAAGACAACCAGCCCAAAAACGAAGAGTTCGGTTTGTGCTGGGGCGACTCACGTATCGGCAACATGCTCTTTGCCGAAGACTGCAAGAGCGTTACCGCCGTCCTCGACTGGGAGATGATCACCCTCGGCAACCCGCTGCAGGACCTAGCCTGGTGGAACTACCTGGATTACTTCTTCTCCGACGGTCTCGGCATTCCCCGCATGGAAGGCCTGCCGAGTTATGAAGACACGGTCACGCGCTGGGAAAAGGCTTCAGGCTTCAGCGGCGAGCACTACCAGTACTATTGGATATTTGCCGGTCTGCGCTACGGCTACATTATGAGCCGCATCATGGTTGCCCAACATCAGGAAGATCAGATTGTTGAAAATTTTGCGACGACGGTCTTACAGAAAGTGATGCAGGATATATAAAGACACTGTTTCATCTAACACTCTGTCATCTCAATGACAGAGTGTTTGAGTTGCTCCCTGCTCAATACGTATAAGCGCGATAATTTTCAATCTGCATCGTCCAGTCGTAATCCAGATACTTTATTTTTGGATTTTTGTCCTGAGGGATTATTCCGTACTTTTTCAGTATCGCACGCTGATCATCAGCGGAGCCAAAATCGGCCTTGAACCAGCTCATTAACACCGGTGCATAAACGCGATTATCGTCCGGCAAATATTGCACAGTAAGTTGTAGGTAATCCTTACTGCTGTCATCCAGCTGCCGATCTACCCATTGAGTTTGATAGGCCACCACCGGCGGACAACTTTTTGCCCCGCAATTCAGCGCAAAGTGAATTCGGTAATCCACTTCGTTTACCGCAAACTTTCGAATAAAGGGTTTGCGCAGGCTCAGGTTGCGAATAAAACCCAGTGACAACACAACTGCACCACGGCGCAACACACCGTGCTCGATATCGTCCATACTGACCGTGTAGCCGGCGATCGCAATCTGCTCCTTGCCGAAAAAATGGCTGCGATCTTCCTGATACAGCGTGGGGTCTGTTTTCAGAAAGTATTGGGTATAGCCGTTGTAGATATTGATCCAGAAGGTCAGCTGCTTTTGCTGGGTATCAAGCGCTTTGTCCAGCACATCCGGATCAAGCTTTTCGAAGAGTTCAAGATGTCTGTCCACCGGCAGATCGTGAATGATGCGATCAACAAAATTAGCTGACAGCACATCCACCGGCTGCGTCGCCAGTGTCGTCTGATCGAGTTCAACGGTGCGCGGCAAGGCCATCAGCGTGCTCCAACAGAACAGGGCGATAACGCCCAGCGCCAAACGTTTCATAAGTCCATTTCTCCTGTTGTCACAATTGACAAGGTAGCAGCTAAATGCGCAAAGCCAGGCCTGGCTAGCGGCGCACAGACTCTCGCAATACGCATACCACCATTGGTGAGAGCCCTGAATCCGCGAGCGTTTCGCCACGGCGGGTAGCCGAAATCGCCGCGTCTTCAAGGGCTTGCGCCGAGCGCCGCAAAACCAGGCCCCTGGTTCGTGACCCAATCGTGAAAAATAACCGTATTACGAAGACGACAAGTACTTGGATGCCCTATAGTAGTTGGCGTTACAGCCAACGGAGGCTTTGTTGGCAGAGCTATTGAGCTACCCATCCCGCAGGAAGTGAGCGTGAGCGCCAAAATTCGGTATTACATACAGCTGAGCATCGCCTGGGTACTGGTCGCCGCCGGCACCCTGATCCTGTTTTCGCCCTTCCCACTGGGAGCGCTAACTCTCACCCTCGGCCTGACTCTGCTGATCTACACCAGCGAGCCCTTCCAGCAGAAATTGCACGACTACCGGCGCAGCCACCACGGCATCAATCAGCGGCTCGTGCAGATGGAAGACAAACTGGAACGGCGGCTGCGGATCATCAGCCACACCCTGCAGAAAACCCGGCCGCAGGCCCATGACGAGTAAGTCTCACTCCGCCGCCTGATCAGCCTTGTCCGGCTCCCCGCGCACAAAGCTCAGAATATGCCCCTTGAAGGCTTTTTCCAGATAATCGGTATGCGGCGGTTTATGTTGCGCCGCGGTAAAACCAAAGTTTTCCATTCGCTGTTTAAGTTTGTTCTTTCGACCGCGGCCCGGGTCAACAATAATCACTTCACAGTGCGCTTTGGCATGACGGTCAATAAATTCCGCCAACAGATCGACATGTGCATCTTCATACAGTAAATCGCTGCCAATAATCACATCAAACAACCCGAGGCTGTCGTCGCAGTTAACCCAGTCGGACTGTTCGAAGGGAATGGCTCTGTCGTTATTGAGCGTGGCATTGCGCTGTAAAAACCCGTTCACTTCCGGGTGATAATCCGTGGCCGTAATGTCGGCCTGCTGTTTATTCAGCAACAGGCTGGACAGACCAATGCCACAACCCACTTCCAGTATGCGTTTGATGCCGGTCTCAAAATCTGCCATGAAATGGGCAAGCACCAGACTCGACGGCCACAGCACGCCAAACAGCGGCCAGGACGCCGAGCTGATACCGAGGTTTTCGGCAATGTTTTCAGGGTCGTGGAATTCCTGTGTATTGCGCAGCGTACACAGATGGATATCGGTTTTTCCAAACTCGACGGTT
>JBFHCW010000062.1:0-10527 GCA_041585035.1 Litorivivens sp. | reverse complement strand
GTATCGAACAAAGGCCGCATTATCTACGGTGCCTGTATCGGTATTCTGGTCTACCTGATTCGCGTCTGGGGCAACTACCCCGACGCCATCGCCTTCTCGGTGTTGCTGATGAACTTTGCTGCGCCGCTGCTGGATCACTACACCCAGCCACGCACCTACGGTCACAAGAAGAAAAACCTGCAGAAGGAGGCTGACTGATGTTGAGACAATCGATCAGCCGTAACAGTCTTCTGCTGGGTCTATTCGCGGCCTTTACCAGCGCGATTATTGCAAGCACTTACCTCGGCAGCCGAGACCAGATCAAGGCCAACATTCGCGCCGCCGAAGAAAAAGCGCTGCTGCAGATTATTTCCGAAGATCGCCACGATAATTCCATGCTCGACAATACGGTCGCTACCGACAATGTCGAGCTGCTGGGCCTGCGTGAAAGCAAGGACATCTACCTCGCAACACAAGACAGCCAGTTTGTCGGCGCGATCATTCCCGCCACCTCGCGCGAGGGCTACACCGGCGATATCGACCTGATTGTCGGCGTCAACCGCGACGGCAGCATCGCCGGCGTGCGGGTACTCTCCCACCGAGAAACGCCAGGCTTGGGCGATGCGGTGGAACGCAAGAAAAGCGATTGGGTTGACGGTTTTATCGGCAAAAGCCTGAACAACCCAAAACCGGCGCAGTGGGGCGTAACGAAAGACGGCGGTGTATTCGACACCTTCACCGGCGCCACCATTACTCCGCGTGCGGTGACCGGCGCAGTGTACAAAGCCCTGCAATATTTCGATCAAAACCGCGACCTCCTGATTGCGAGCGCGGAAAAGGAGATAAGCGGCGATGAGTGACACTAACTACCGCGACCTGTCCCTGAACGGCTTGTGGAAAAACAACCCGGCCATTGTTCAACTGCTGGGCCTGTGCCCCCTGCTGGCGGTCACCGGCACGGTGGTGAACTCGCTCGGCATGGCGCTGGCAACCCTGTTTGTGTTGCTGGCCTCCAGCACCTCGGTCTCGCTGATTCGCGGCTTCGTGTCGGATGCCGTGCGCTTGCCGGCCTTTGTCATGATCATCGCCTCGGCAGTGACCTGCACCGAACTGCTGATGCAGGCCTATACCTACGAGCTTTTTCAGATCCTCGGAATTTTTCTGCCACTGATCACAACCAACTGTTTGATTCTGGGCCGCGCCGATGCCTTCGCCAGCAAGAATAGTCTTGGCCCGGCGATGGTAGACGGGCTGATGATGGGACTGGGCTTTGGTGTCATTCTCGTGGTGTTAGGAGCCTTGCGCGAGCTGGTCGGCACCGGTGCCCTGTTCGCCAATATGGATCTGCTGTTCGGTGAAAGCGCCAAAAGCTGGAAAATTGTTTTCTTTGACGACTACAACCAGTTCCTGGTAGCCATTTTGCCACCCGGTGCCTTTATCGTTACCGGGCTGATTATTGCCGTAAAAAACATGATCGACGACGGTATCAAAAAGCGCGAAGCGGCGCGTACCGCGGGGCAACCCAAGGAGAGCCGCCGGGTTCGCGTGACCGGCAATATCAGCTGATAGCCCAATAGGCTCTATCACTCGGCGATAAATAAAAAAGCCAGAAAGGGGACCCTTCCTGGCTTTTTTAATGCAGCCTGCGCTAATCAGGCAGCGAACTGGAACTGGGATGCCGCCTGTTCCGGGTGGGCGAAATTTTCTTCTACAAACGTCCAGTCAACGATATTCCAGATAGCCTCGAGGTATTTCGGCCGCGCATTGCGGTAGTCGATGTAGTAGGCATGCTCCCAAACATCGACGGTCAGCAGCGGCACATACCGATCACCGGCTATCGGCGTATCTGCGTCGTCGGTATTGATGATTTCGAGCTTTTTGTCCTGACCATTCACCTTCACCAGCCAGGTCCAGCCCGAACCGAAATTGGCGGCGGCTTTGGCGTTGAACTCTTCCCTGAATTTCTCAATAGAACCGAAGCAGTGCTCGATACACGATTTCAGTTCGCCACTCGGCCCGGTTCCGCCGTTCGGGCTAAGACAGTGCCAGTAAAAGGTATGGTTCCAGACCTGAGCGGCCTGATTGAACAACTTGCCTTCGGCGCTTTTAACGATATCTTCCAGCTCACGCTTCTCATCGTCTGTGCCTTTCACCAGATCATTCAGCGTATCCACATACTTCTGATGATGTTTCCCATAGTGATACTCCAAAGTCTCCTTTGAAATATGCGGCTCAAGCGCGTTTTTTTCGTACGGAAGGTCTGGCAGTGTAAAGCTCACGATAATCCTCCTGTCTCCGTTTGGATACGTACTTCAACTCACGCCGACAACCGTCAGACGAGAAGTTGTACAACCGATAGCGCGGAGGCTACGCAGGGCAGCACGGCATGGCCAGCACCTGTCCGACAGAAAGTCAAAATTGCCTATATTTCTCGATAAAAATGTGACATTGCACGTTTACGGGCAGGCGCCACATCAGTTTCCGTGCAGCGGAAGATCAATAATCTCAACGATATTCCCCGTTGGGTCGCGCACCACCATGCGCTCAATACCGTCGGCACCGCGAGCCGGACCAAACACAATCGCGTCTGTCTGCTTGCTGATGCGCTCGCAGGCCTGCTGGAAGTCATCACAGGCCACCGCAAAATGCGGCCCCAGCGGCGATTTGAGCGGCTTGAATTCCGGATTCTCGACGACATGCAATTCCGCGTTGCCCAGCAGATACCAGACGCTGCGAAATTGATCAGCTACTGCAGCAGGACGCGGCAGCTCCGGCAAGGCCAACATATCCCCATAAAATGTTTTAGCAGCCTCGAGATTGGTCACATTTATTGCCAGATGCTGAAGGCCGATTATTCGTCCATCGGTCATAGCGCTTTCTCCTGCGTCTTATTGCGTAGACAGGTATGATAGTGAACCTTTTCCCGACTAACGTGAAACTCCGGTAACGCTGCCTGTGACCTCCACCCAACAGTACGATGCCCTGATCATTGGCGGTGGCCCCGCCGGCTTGATGGCAGCGGAACAACTTTCCGGCACCGGTTTCAGTGTCGCTGTGTTCGAGCGGATGCCCACGGTAGGCCGCAAGTTTCTGCGCGCCGGTATTGGCGGCCTGAATATTACTCACAGCGAAGCCTGCGAAACTTTCATTGAGCGCTACTACCAGCGCAACCGCGATATAGAGCCGCTTCTACGCCACTTCGGGCCCACGGATTTGCGCCAGTGGTGTGACGAGCTAGGAATAGCCACCTTTGTCGGAAGCTCCGGCCGCGTCTTCCCGGAACAAATGAAAGCAGCACCGCTGCTGCGTCGCTGGTTTGAGCGCTTAAAACAAAATGGGGTTTCTTTTCATACCCGCCAGCGCTGGCTCGGCTGGGATGCATCCGGCGAAGCGGTTTTTGAAAACCAGGGGAGCTCACTCAAGGTCAGCGCCGGTGTAACCGTGCTTGCCCTGGGCGGCGGCAGCTGGCGCTCACTGGGCTCGGACGGTGCCTGGCAGGCGTTACTGCAGGCGCGCGGCATTCGCTGCGCGCCACTGCGCCCGAGCAACTGTGGTTTTAACTACCCCTGGCCCGCACACATGCCAAGCGAGAGCTTCGGCAGCCCACTCAAACATATCGGCCTTAGTCTGGGGAGTTGGCAGCAATGCGGTGATGCACTGATCAGCCGCTACGGGATTGAAGGCGGCCTGATCTACGCCGCCTCACACCTGCTGCGCGACGCCATTGAGCAACACAGCGCCTGCACGGTTTACTGGGATTTACTGCCCGATCGAAGCGAAAACGAGCTGGCCTCAATTATAGGCGCCCGCAAAGGCGACTCCATCAGCAACACATTGCGCAAACTCGGCCTTGTCGACGGCAAGCTGGCACTACTAAAGGCCCTGACTGAGAAACAACAGATGCTGAATCGCCGCCAGTTGCCGGCGTTGATAAAAGCCCTGCCGCAAACCTTTCACTCGACACGCCCCCTGGACGAGGCCATCAGCACCGCCGGCGGTGTCTGTTTTTCGGAACTTGATGACACCCTGATGTGCCACCAATATCCCGGCTTATTCTGCGCGGGAGAGATGCTGGATTGGGAAGCGCCCACCGGCGGCTATCTTCTTACCGCCTGTTTCGCCAGCGGTGTGGCTGCGGGGCGGGGCGCAAGCAATTTCCTGCAAGCGAATCGCTGACGACACCCAACCCAAAAGCTGACTGCATCCAATACAAAATCAGGCGGTATCCCCTGCCCTCTGCACATTGAGTGCCTCTTCTCCGCGATACTAAGCGCATCTGCCCCGATCGCCCAAAGCGTGCTCACCAAGCCCTGCAAAAACGGTCTGCGCCAGAAAATCGTGCAGCTCCCCTCGGTCAAGCAACTGCCGGAGTATTTCGTGACCGACCGGCTTGTCATTGAAGGCCACCGGTAAAAGCTCACCACCTGAAAAGCGGGCCATAAACTCGGCAAAGGCTTTATCGCGGGCATCATCGACGCCGTAGGCAAACATTGTCCGCATCGCGCCCGCTCTGCGTCGCGCGCTGTAAAGGGATACCAGCCTGCGTATATTGTCGGCGAGATGACGCCGGCGATAAAAACGGCCGCCGACACTGAGTGCACAATCAGCCTGTAGCTGGCCCGCCGCAACCAGTGCAGGATAGGCGCCCGCACTGACACCGATAGTCAGGATCTGGCGGTAATTTCCGACCTGCCGGCTCAACCAGTCGATGATGTCGGAGAGATCGCGACCGACAAAGGGAATACCTCGCCGGTATTTCTGATTAAAGGTTTCAGCAAGCATCAGTACATCAACCTGCGCCGCGTCGGTGTGTTGCAACAGGGCCGCATTAGGCATCATCAGGTTGCGGCCACCGCTCGGCGGAAAACAGATCAGCAGTGCCTTGCCGTTGGCGGGCCCTGAGCCGGTGAAAAGGCGAGCACTGGGCGCAAGCCGCCTCGCCGCGAAAACTTCCGGGGTTTGCTTGCCGCTCATTGCCAACAGATCGCGCATCCCGCACAGCCAACGCGTCACGATCGCGCGCTTGTTGTCGGCAACATCACCGGTGAGCAACTGGTCGCGCGCATGCCACTGGTACAAACACTCGACCTCGGTCGGCTTCAGACGGTTCTCCAGCGTCGACAGGGACTTGCTGAGCTGAACCAGCGCCCGGCTGACGCTGAAAATGCGCTGAAAAAAGCGCACAACATAGGGCTCCTCCCCATCGGCGGTATCGGCTGGCAAGGGCGGGCTTTCAATAAGGGGAACGCTACTTTCCAGCTCATCGCACTGTCGCGGCGAGAGGATATAAGCGACGAGATCCCCCAGATAGCGAAAGCCATTAAACACGCCCGGAGGCACGACCACGTTGTAGCCGGTTTCCAGTGTCAGCAGCAGTTCAAGGCGTTCGAGAGAATCCATTGCAAACTTGCGCAGGGCAATATCAGACTCACCGCGAACAAAATTCCTGATCACCGCCGGTTTTACCCGACGCTTGACGCGCGGATCGAGCATTGCGACCAGATCTTCACGCAAGCGGTCACTCTTGTCCGGCAGCGCCATAACATCGCGACGGGCAATCTTGCCGGAGGCATTGGTCGGTATTTCATCCAGCACCACGTACTGCCGCGGTGCTCTTATCCCGACGCGCTTGCGAACGAATTTCTTCAGCGCGGGCAGCTGTTTTTTGGGGCTACCCTGCAACACCACAAGCGCCACCGGAATGTTGCCGTGGGCAGCTGACTTTCGCGGCAGCACCACTACATCACTGACGGCCGGATACTCGCGAATCACGGACTCGATATCCTGCGGGTAGATGTTCATGCTGTTAAAGACAAACATGTCATCGATCCGACCGCTGATATGAATGCGCCCCTCACTGTCCAGATAGCCTATATCGCCCGTGTAAAACCAGCCATGCTCAAGTCGGGATGCCGTCAATTCCGGCTTGCCCAGATAGCCGCGAAACATGCCCTCGCAGCGCACCGCCAGTTCGCCGCGCTCACCGCTTGCCAGCGGCTCGCGCTCCGGCGACACCGCGCGAATATCGATGCCAGGCAGCGGTCTGCCAACGCTGTCACCGGCACCCTCGTCGTCGGGATCCGTGAAGGCTATGGCGCCCGTTTCCGTGGTACCGTAGCCGGCCTGCAGGCAAGGGGTGATGTTTTCCCGCAACTGCTGGCGCAGCGCGGGCGCAACATGGGAGCCACCCAGTTTAAGTCGAAGCCCTGCCAGACGCCGGCTATCGGGCTGCGACAGCAACTCCTGCGCCTGAAAGGCGGAAACATGAAGCACATTGACGTCGAGCGACAGACAACGCTCGATCAATTGCTCGCCAACCGCTCCCGGAAAAACATTGGTCGCGCCCATCGCGACGCAATAGAGACGATGACGCTTGGCAAAGTTGTGCTCTATGGCGGCCAGACAGGCGAAACGCTCCTGCGACGAAGCAACATGACGATGCGCCTGGGCAACCAGATCCCTATCTTTGTGCAGAACCAGTTTGGGCTCGCCGCTGGTACCCGAGGTTGAAAATAGAACGCCCGCTTCCGGTGCCGGGGCACTGCACGGTTCATCTACAACCTGCGACATCCAGTCGAGCACCTGTGTCTCATCAAGCACCGTGCCGGCACCGCAGCGTTCCGCCAGAGCATTTTGCAGCGTTTTGGATTCGTGGCTGGGTATCGTGCAGGACGTGGCGCCGCAATAAATCGACGCCAGACACAGCAGCAAGTGAGAAACATCATCGCCGCAGCAAATACCGACCGTCGAGCCAGAGGCGACTCCACAGTCTGTCAGCGCGCGAGCCTGCCCAGCAACCAGCCCGGCCAAGCGGGCGTAGCTGATCGTACAGACCGGTGTAACAATCGCAGGGTGATCTGGCAGATGGTTTGCGTGCTGAAAGAGACGGCCAATCAGTGTATCGGGGGATACCGCGTTGTCAGCGGAAACCACAGCCATTACTTCGAAATTTTGAACAGCACATGCAGCGGTTCATTCAGCAGTGGCCCAAAAAAAGCTTCGTCCCTTGCGGCCAGCTCCGGGGCAACCGTCAACTCCTGCACCTGGGGCAGAGTAGAAAACCCGGCACGGCGAAGTCCATCAAAATAGTCGCTGAAGGTTTTGTGCACACACTGAACGTGCAGGGGGTCACCGCCACGCTTCCAGATTTCACCTTCGAACTGCTCATTGACGTCGGCGAAGTAATTTTTCCCTTCAGCGGAAAAATAAAACGGTGCAGCCTGCTGCTTGCGAACAAAAGGGAAGAAGGGATGCGGCACACTGAAGACGAATTCTCCGCCCGGCTCCAGCGCCTGATAGACCATGGCGAACACCTGACGCATTTCTTCCACGCGCAAATAGTTGAACAGGAAAACGGCGATACACAGATCAAACCGACGCGCGGGCTGAAACTTTACAACGTTGCAGGCCTGAAATTCGATGCCAAAACGGTCCTGTTCTTCCTGCAGACGCGCGGCCTGTATCATTTGTTCAGACAGGTCAATGCCAAGACAATCACCCGCCCCCCGACGTTTCAGCTCGCGCGCGCAGTAGCCTTCGCCGCAACCAATGTCGAGCACCGATCTGCCCCTAACATCACCACAGGCCTCAAAGACCAGAGGCCGGGCGGTAAAATCGGACAGGGAGCTGGGCTCAAGCCGCAGCCACTTTTCGGCGTTGTCGTTGTAAACCTGTTGGGTATCCATTAACTGACTGTAGTTTCCGTTTCGTTGTTACAGGTGCGATCGACGACCGCCCGGGAAGGTTGGCGGGACTGCTCCAGCATCGCGTCCCAAAAGGCGATCCGCATCGCAATGGCCGCCCGCGCGCCATAGGCAATCTGTTCACAGGCCTCGGCGTCCTGCGCCAGGCACTCGGCAACCATTAACAGATCGCTGGCATGCTGGTCATCGCATTGGCTGTGTAGATCAAAAAAAACACGCTGGGTGGCGGTAAGTCGGCTGTGCCGTTTCAGTCCCGTGAGAATCTGCTCGTAGACGCGCGAAACGATTAATTCAGTGCCAATTCCGATGGCGCCGACACCAACACAGGCATTGGTTTCGCAAAGCCGGGTGAACTGCTGTTGCCAAGACAGACTAATCGGGCTTGGCCGCCGACGCTGGCGATAAATCGCGTCGATACCAAGAGCTTCCTGAAACCGGCGATACAGCAGTGCATGAGGTTGCCCGACGATCGTGGCAAGCACCGCAGGCGGCAGATCGGCGTCGTGGGCATTGCCCTGCTCCTCTGCGAGATTTTCCCGCAGTATGTCGCGGTGGTCTTCGCTGTCGAGCTGATCGATCACCGCAGAAACATAGCGGGTAAAGCGGTGGCTGTAACAGCCGTATTCAAAGGCGAAATCCCGCAATGCCTGCTCCACGTCGGGGAATTCTCCGTCGCGAATGGCATCTAGATAGGGGTGATTTACAGCGGCGGAGGCGAGTGCCTCGGCACTCAGGGCAGCGATAAAGTCTGCCCCTGATCCGTCGGGGGGCGGCTTGCACTTCAGGTCAGACGGCTCCATAGGCTGGGGTCCGGCACTCCACAGTGTACTCGTCGGTTCTCTACACTGCCGTGCCACGGCAGTGATTGCAAGACTGATCAGCCTCGCAGGGCTTCCCGAAAACGCCACAAATCTCCGGCAAAGGCTTGCGGCTGTTCCAGTGCCGCAAAATGACCGCCACTGTCAGCCTCGTACCAGTGCACCAGATTGTAGGACGCTTCCACCCAAGCCTTGGGCGGCCGAAGCAATTCAACGGGATAAATCGCGGCACCCGTCGGCACCTCTATCCGGCGTACCGGATCCTTGTGTTGGCGGTGCTCATAGTACAGACGCATCGACGAGGTAATCGAGCCGCTGAACCAGTACCAGGAAATGTTGGTGAGCAGAGTATTCCAGCTCACCGCATTGCGAATTTCACCGTCACAATCGGTCCAGCGTTGAAATTTTTCAGCGATCCACGCGCACAGTCCCACGGGGGAATCGTGCAGGGCATAACCCAGCGACTGGGGTTTGGTGGCCTGAATTTTGTAATAGCCCATGCCATCGCGGGAAATCTTTGCGTCTTCTTCCAGCCGTTGCTGCTCCGCCTCAGTGACATTGGCGTAGGGTTCGCCGGGGTCAGCCGGTGCGGCAAGCACCATGTTCAGATGTATGGCCTCACAACGCTCCGGCGCGAGGTCGGCTACCTGACGGGTAATCATGGCACCCCAGTCACCGCCCTGGCAGATAAAACGCTCGTAACCAAGCAGCCGCATCAATTCGATATGGCGGGCAGCAATAGCGCGGGTGTGCATGCCCGCTTCGTGCGCTGGCTCGGAAAACCCGTAACCGGGTAGCGACGGCGCCACCACGTGAAACGCATCTTCCTGGCGACCGCCAAACTTCTCCGGCTCGACCAGACGGGGGATCAGCTCCAGAAACTCGACAATCGATCCCGGCCAGCCGTGATTGAGCAGCAGTGGCTTCGCATCGGAATGGGGCGAGCGCTGATGGATAAAGTGTGTGCGCAGGCCATCGAACTCCAGCGTAAACTGATCCAGAGCGTTAAGTTTGCGCTCCTGTGAACGCCAGTCAAACTCGCGACGCCAGTAGGCTACCAGCTCTTTGAGGTAGCCTATCTCGGTGCCCTGCTCCCAGTCGGCACCATTGAGCTGGTCCGGCCAGCACGTCATATCCAGTCGCTGATGCAGATCGGCTATCGCCTGATCGCTTATTTCAACAGTAAAGGCTTTGGCTGACGGCATTGGTACTACCCTTTCAGCGAGAGGGTATCGAGAATATCGTCGATCAATTCCCGGTCCATCATTTTATTCTCGGGGTCGCAGTCGTAGCTGACCAACAGCAAGCAGTGTTCACTGCCCAGATACCACTCCCGCACCCAGTCATCGCCGTCCTGAAATTCCTGATAATAGCCATCGAAGTCGCCCAGCACCGTTGCTTCCAACTGGCTTTTTTCAACACCGAGGGTTTCCATGAGCTCGCCCAGACCGGCCTCGATATCGCGCTCACTCTCAGTAATCAGCGAGGTCAGAGTGATCACCCCCACTTCGTCCGGGTCCGTAATCACAATGCTGTCGTCGTCCTGATCAACCAGCCAGTCTTCCGGCAGGGATAGAAACCACCAGTCCGTTTCCAGTTCACGCATTTTTACTTTCCCCTTGCTGCAACCGGCAAATATAGACCAGTGCGTCTTCGCGACCGCCCGTTACCGGATAATAATTTTTACGTTCGCCGATGACATTGAAACCCAGTTTTTCATACAGGGCGATAGCCGCCACATTGGAGCGCCGCACTTCCAGAAAACAGTGTTTGATACCTGAGTCTGCATAGAGCTTGAGACAGTGCTCCAGAAGTTGCCGGGCATAGCCTCGTCTTTGAGCCTGCGCAGGCACCGCGATATTAAGCAGATTGGCTTCGTCGCAGACCACTGAAAACGCCGCCACCGCCACGGTCTTACCCTCTTCCAGCAATTCAAAACAGTCGTCAGCCAACAGGCTGCTTTGCCAGTCGGCGCGACTCCAGCAATAGGGCCCGGATTCGGCCTCCAGGGCGAGCACCCGGTCCAG
>JBFHCW010000061.1:0-10572 GCA_041585035.1 Litorivivens sp. | reverse complement strand
CGAGGCGGGGCCGCCAGCGTCTGCCTTGCAGATGCTTTGTGCGCGGCCTGCCTGTCAGAAATCGTCTACCGTTTGATGGCTTCTGCCATGGCAGGATGCCCTGCTAAACGGGACAATAAACCCACTAGAGTTTACACCACGAAATAAAAACGAGAGGAGCAATCATGGGCCCACTGACAGGCATGCGTATTATTGAAATTGAGGGGCTGGGGCCAGCGCCATTTTGCGGCATGATGTTTGCCGATATGGGGGCGGAAGTCATTTCCATTGCCCGCCAGTCGAGCGACGCCGATCGCCGCGCCCAGATCAGTGAACGGGGCAAACGCAGCATTGCCCTGAATCTCAAGTCGCCGGACGGTGTCGAAGCCGTGCTGAAGCTCTGCGAAAGCGCTGACGCTCTGATCGAAGGCTTTCGTCCCGCTGTGGCAGAACGTCTCGGTATTGGCCCCGACGATTGCTGGGCCCGCAATCCCAAACTGGTTTACGGCCGCATGACCGGTTGGGGTCAGACCGGTCCGCTGGCCCATGTCGCGGGCCACGATATGAATTACATCTCCTTGTCTGGTGCGTTGCATGGGATTGGTCGCGCCGGTGAGAAGCCCGTGCCGCCATTGAATCTGGTGGGCGACTTTGGCGGCGGTGGCATGTTTCTGGCCTTTGGCGTGATGAGCGCTATCTGGGAGGCGGGCCGTTCCGGCAAAGGGCAGGTGGTGGATGTGTCTATGGTGGAGGGTTCTGCGGCCCTGATGCATATGATGTATTCCTTCAAGGCCATGGGCGTCTGGGAAGACGAGCGCGAAAGCAATATGCTCGACGGTGCCGCCCATTTTTACGACACCTACGAAACCAGCGATGGCAAATACGTTTCTATCGGCTCCATTGAACCGCAGTTCTACGCGCTGCTGATCGAGCTGGCCGGGCTCGACAAGGAGGCGTTTGCACCGCAGATGGATAAAGCCCAGTGGCCGCAACTGAAAGAAAAGCTGGCCTCTGTCATCAAAACCAAAACCCGCGATGAGTGGTGCGAGATTATGGAAGGCACCGATGTTTGCTTTGCGCCGGTGCTGTCCATGAGTGAAGCGCCAGCGCACCCGCAGAATCAGGCGCGGCAATCCTTTGTCGAGCTCGGCGGGGTGGTGCAGCCTGCGCCCGCGCCCAAGTTCAGCCGCACCGCGCCGGCCACACCGAACGTTCCCGCCCCGGCCGGGGGCGATACCGATGCGGTGTTGCTGGCCGCCGGATATACGCAGGACGATCTGGCGCGCCTGCGCGAGGCGGGTGCGCTTACCTGAGTGGTGTGCCTGGTCGAGAGCCAGGTGGTTGACTGTGTTAAACCGGTAGCAGAAGTCTACAACTTCGGCGGCTTTTGCTACTGGTCTGGCGCGCTGAGGCGGTTATGATCCCGGCTTCACTCATTGGGGAGTTACATCATGTCGAGCAGATTGTCAGGCAAAATTGCATTGGTGACCGGCGCCGGTCAGGGAGTTGGCCAGGGAATTGCCTTTGCACTGGCCGCCAACGGCGCCCGTGTTGCAGTGACCGGCCGTACCCTGTCGAAGCTTGAAACCACCTGCGCCGAAATTGAAAAGCGCGGTGGTGAGGCCCTGCCGATCGAATGCAATGTCAAAAACCTCGATTCAATGACGGCCTGCGTCGAGCAGGTGGTCAGCCATTTTGGGGGCTTGAATATCCTCGTCAACAACGCCCAGGAAGTGCCGCTGGGTGATCTGCACTCTGTCACCGAAGAGGCCTTCGAGGCGGGCTGGCAGTCGGGGCCGCTGGCAACCCTGCGCATGATGAAGCTGTGTCACCCGCATCTGAAAGGCGATGGCTGCATCGTCAATCTGGCCTCTACCGCAGCCAAGCGTTGGGACATGAAGGGTTACGGCGCTTACGCAGCGGTTAAGGAAGCCATTCGATCCCTCAGCCGCGGCGCTGCCTGCGAGTGGGCCGAGGATGGTATTCGCACCAACGTGATTTTGCCTCACGCCCTGTCACCGGCGCTCCAGTGGTGGACTGAGAACCGCCCGGAAGAAGCCGCCGAGTTTGTTTCCAGCATCCCCATGAAGCGTATTGGTGACTGCGAGCTGGATATCGGCAACTTTGTCGCCAGTCTGTGCAGTGAAGATAGTCGCTATGTCAATGGTCAGACCATTGCCTTGGACGGCGGTCAGGCCTCGCTGGGCTGAAATCCCCCACTGACGCAGAGGCATGGTTCCCGCTATAATGCCGGGCTTGATTTTTGGCGCATGCGGGAACACATGACTATTCAGGACACCATGATCACCCTGGGTCGCCAGGCGCGGGAAGCTTCGCGCATTATGGCGGCGCTGGGCACGGGCGAGAAAAATGCTGCACTCCAGGCGATTGCCGGGGCGATCGACGCTGCACGAGCGCGTATTGCCGAGGCCAACGCCAAGGATCTGGCGGCTGGCCGCGAACGCGGCCTCGATGCGGCTCTGCTGGACCGGCTTGAGCTGACCCCGGCGCGCATCGACGGCATGATCGAAGGCCTGCAACAGGTGGCGGCCCTGCCCGATCCAGTTGGTGAGATCAGCGACCTGAACTATCGCCCCAGTGGCATTCAAGTGGGCAAGATGCGTGTGCCGCTGGGCGTTATTGGCATCATTTACGAGTCGCGCCCCAATGTCACCGCCGAGGCGGCCAGCCTTTGCCTGAAGTCCGGCAATGCGGCCATTTTACGCGGCGGTTCAGAGGCCATTCATTCCAATCAGGCTATTGCCGAATGCATTCGCAGCGGGCTGGCCTCCGTCGGTCTGCCGGAAACGGCTGTGCAGGTGGTTGGAACGACCGACCGCGCTGCCGTGGGCGCTCTGATCACCATGCCCGATTATGTGGATGTGGTGGTGCCGCGCGGCGGCAAGGGGCTGATCGAGCGCATTTCGCGTGATGCCACCGTGACGGTGATCAAGCACCTCGACGGCATCTGCCACGTCTATATCGACGATGAAGCGGCGGCTGACAAGGCGCTGGCGATTGCCGTTAATGCCAAAACCCACCGCTACGGCACCTGTAATACCATGGAAACCCTGCTGATTGCGGCCAGTCGTGCGCAGGAATTGTTGCCGGGTATTGCGGAGCAGCTGCGGGCAAAAGGCGTGGAGCTGCGCGGCTGTGAACAGAGCCGCGCGATAGTGGCGGACATGCTGGCAGCCGATGACAGCGACTGGGCGACCGAATATCTGGCGCCGATCCTTTCGGTGAAGGTCGTGGCAGGTCTGGACGAGGCGATTGCCCACATCAATCAGTGGAGCTCCCAGCATACCGATGCCATTGTTACCGAAAACTACAGCAAGTCACGCCGCTTTCTGCGTGAGGTGGATTCCAGCTCGGTGATGGTAAATGCCTCCACACGCTTCGCTGACGGCTTTGAATACGGGCTTGGCGCGGAAATTGGCATCTCTACTGACAAAATCCATGCCCGCGGTCCGGTGGGTCTGGAAGGCCTCACCTCCCAGAAGTACATTGTGCTGGGCGACGGGCACATCCGGCAGTAATGGCGCACGCGATCCTCGGCGGCACCTTCGACCCGATTCATCGCGGGCATGTGGAGTGTGCAGCGGAGTTGCGGCAGCGCCTGGGGTTTTCCCGGCTCGATCTGGTCCCTTGCCATCTGCCGGCGCACCGTGACTCGCCGGATTCCTCCGCCAGCCACCGTCTGGCCATGGCGCGCCTGGCGACCATCGATATGGCCGGCGTGGGGGTGGACGAACGCGAGCTGCTTCGCGAGGGGCCGTCCTATACGGCAGATACGCTTGCGGAGCTGCGCGAAGAGTTGGGCTCGGACACCAGTCTGACGTTTGTTATGGGTGGCGATGCCTTCAATACCCTGCAGCACTGGGTGCGCTGGAAATCCTTGTTTGAATTTGCGAATGTGGTCGTCATGGAGCGGGCCGGGGTTGCGTGTCAGCCCGCCGCGGACGTGATGGCCTATACAGAACCGCGCCGGGTTGATGTCGACACCATAACGGCTCAGCCCTGTGGTGGCTTTGCCCAAATTACCCTGCGGCCCTGGCCGCAATCAGCCACGGAAGTGCGTCGCCGCCTGCAAGCGGGGGAGCCTTTAGGCGACTGGCTGCCTGCGGCGGTGCTGGACTATATCCGCGAACACCGGCTTTATCTTTAGAATCTGGAGACACATGAAATCTGTTGAATTGGTGGAACTTGTCAAAAACGCGCTGGACGATATGAAGGCGCGAGACGTGGTGGTGCTCGACGTGCGCGACATGACAGGTGTGACTGACTATATGGTCGTGGCCAGCGGCACGTCCAACCGTCATGTAAAGTCTCTGGCGAACAACGTGATCGATGAGGCCAAGCAGCAGGGCATCAAGCCCTTCGGCACGGAAGGGGACAATGTCTCTGAATGGGTGCTGGTGGATTTTGGCGATGTGGTCGTGCATGCGATGCTGCCGGAAGCCCGCACCTTTTACGATATCGAGCGTCTCTGGTCGGTGCCGGCGGGCAAACCGGGCGATGCGGATTAAACTGCTCGCGGTGGGTACCCGTATGCCGGCGTGGGTGGAGTCGGGCGTGGCGGAATACCGCAAACGTCTGCCCGCCGAGTTCAGTCTGGAGATACAGGAGATCCCGCTGGCCAAGCGGGGCAAAAATGCGGATATCCGCCGCGCCCGGCAGCAGGAAGGCGAGGCGCTGCTCAAGGCGGTGCCGCGTGACGATCTTATCGTGGCACTGGATGTCACCGGACGCTCGCTGAGCACCGAGAAGCTGGCCGAGACTCTTGGCGGCTGGCACGACGAAGGTCACAATGTGAGCCTGCTGGTGGGCGGGCCCGACGGGCTTGATCCGGTTTGCCTGGAACAAGCCCGACAGCGCTGGTCGCTGTCCGCCATGACCCTGCCTCATCCGCTGGTGCGGGTGATGCTGGCCGAACAGATTTATCGCGCCTGGAGTATTCTCCAGGGCCATCCCTACCACCGATAACCGCAATCAGGATGCCGCCACTCGATCGATTAAAAGATCCCAACCGCGAGCGCAACCTCTTTGGTCGCCGCTATCTGGTGGCGATACTGGGTATTGGTGTTCTGTTGGGGGTGATCTGCGGTCGCTATATTTACCTGCAGGTGATGCAGCATGAGCTCTATCAGGTGCAGTCGGATCGCAACCGCATCCAGTTGCAGCCCATCCCCCCCAAGCGCGGCCTGATCTACGATCGCAACGGTGTGCTGCTGGCAGAAAATATCCCCAGTTACAGTCTGGTGCTGATCAAGGAGCGGGTACCGAATATTGACGCCACGCTGGCTGAGCTGGCCAAGCTGATTGACATTGATGAGGGCGATATAGCGAAGTTCAAGCGTCGCCTGCGCCATCGTCGCCCCTATCAGGCTGTGCCGCTGAAGCTGCGCCTGACCGAAGAGGAGATCGCGCGCTTTGCGGTAAATCGCTACCGGCTGCGGGGGGTCGACATCGATGCCCAGCTGATCCGCCACTATCCGCAGGGTGAGCTGCTGGCCCATGTGCTCGGCTACGTGGGGCGTATTAACGAGCGCGAAATGGAACGGATCGACACGGTCAATTACAGCGCTACCAACCATATTGGCAAGCTGGGCATTGAGCACTTTTATGAGGACTCCCTGCACGGCACCGTCGGTTATCAGAACGTGGAAACCAATGCCCGGGGGCGTGTGCTGCGCGTGCTGGAGCGACATCCGCCGATTCCCGGCGCGGATCTGGTACTCAATATCGACGTGAATCTGCAGCGGGTGGCCCACGAGGTTCTGGGCGATGAGCGCGGTGCCATTGTGGCGATAGATCCGGCTGACGGAGGGGTGCTGGCAATGGTGAGCACACCCAGTTATGACATAAACCAGTTTGTGGGGGGGATCAGCAGCGAGAACTACAGAGCGCTGCGGGAATCCCCGGACCTGCCCCTGTTCAATCGCACCCTGCTGGGCCAGTACCCCCCGGGCTCCACGCTCAAGCCGATCTTCGGGCTTGGCGGGTTGCACTACGGTGTGGTGACCCGGCGCACAACGGTTCACGATCCCGGCTGGTATAAGCTGCCCTACGACGAGCGGATTTATCGGGATTGGAAAGCCAGCGGCCACGGCAACCGGATCGATTTGCATCAGGCGGTAGTCGAATCCTGTGATGTTTACTTTTACGACATGGCCTACAACATGGGGATCGACCGCATACACGAATTCGGATCCCGTTTTGGTCTGGGGCAGCGCACGGGTATTGATAATGACAACGAGCGCTCCGGCCTGCTGCCGTCTCGCGAATGGAAGCGCGAAGTAAAAGGTTCGCACTGGTTCCCGGGCGAAACCGTTAATGTCGGTATCGGTCAGGGGTTTATGCTGACCACACCGATGCAGCTGGCAATGTCGACTGCCGTGCTGGCGAGCCGGGGTGAGCGCAGGGTGCCGCGCATTGCACGCACCATCAATGGCATGCCGGTGGCGGCGCCAGTCAAGCCGCGGGTGGAGCTGGCTAATGACAGTGACTGGGACTACATGCGCGAGGTGATGGAGGATGTTGTGCATGGATCCCGCGGTACGGCCAAAAATATTGCGAAGAACCTGGATTACCGCATCGCCGGCAAAACCGGTACTGCCCAGGTTGTCAGCATCGAATCGCACGAGGACTATGACCCGGAACAGGTAGCCAAACGTCAGCGCGATCACGCCCTGTTTGTCGGGTTTGCACCCGCGGACAACCCGAGTATTGTTCTGGCCGTGGTGGTGGAGAATGGCGAGGCAGGCGGTCGCGTGGCGGCGCCGATTGCGCGCCGTGTGTTCGATGCCTATCTGCGTCCTGAAACCCTCAAACATCAGCCAAAGCTGAATCCCGCCACGCTCAAGGCCGCTGTAGGAAACGAAGAGGTATGAGCCACTCCGATTTTATTCGCCAGTTGCCGAGGGACCACCACGCCCACGATATTCAGCGCAATATATTGCAGCGTTTGCGACTGGACCTGACCCTGATGGTGTTGTTATTGACACTGACTGGCTTCGGGCTGGTAATTCTCTACAGCGCCAGCGGCGAGAGCACCGCCATGGTGGAAAGGCAGGCCCGCTACTTGCTGATTGGCTATATTGTGATGTTTGCGGTCGCCCAGGTGAACGTTGAAAGCCTGAAGCGTCTGGCGCCTATCGCCTACGTCTTTGGCATTGGCCTGTTGCTGGGGGTGGCCTTTTTTGGCGACGGCGCCAAGGGTGCCCAGCGCTGGCTTACCATCGGCGGATTCCGTTTTCAGCCCTCCGAGGTGCTGAAACTGGTCCTGCCGATGACCTTGGCGTGGTATTACGCGATGCGGCCGCTGCCGCCGAGCTTCAGCGCGGTGATGAGCGGGTTGGTCATCCTGTTGGTCCCGGCCTTTCTGATCGCCCGTCAGCCGGATCTGGGTACCGCCATCATCATCGCGTCTTCCGGTATTTTCGTGCTGTTTCTGGCCGGCATCGGCTGGCATATCATTGCCGCCGGCTTTGCCCTGCTGGGCGCGGCGGCCTGGCCGATCTGGGAGTTTGTACTGCACGACTATCAGCGCGGACGTATTCTGACCATGCTCAACCCCGAGCGTGACAAGCTGGGCGCGGGGTGGAATATCATCCAGTCGCAGACGGCCATCGGCTCTGGCGGGGTGGACGGTAAGGGTTGGCTGCAGGGTACCCAGTCCCATCTGGACTTTCTGCCGGAAAGCCACACCGACTTTATCGTTGCGGTACTGGCGGAGGAATTCGGCTTGCGTGGTGTGCTGGCGCTGGTGCTGGTCTACCTGTTGCTCATTTTGCGCGGCTCCTGGATTGCGGTTCATGCAAAACACAGTTTTGGTCGACTGTTGGCGGGGAGTATAACGCTGACTTTTTTTGTCTATGTGTTCGTGAATATGGGGATGGTATCGGGATTGCTGCCGGTAGTTGGTGTACCCTTGCCCTTGGTTAGTCAGGGCGGCACGTCGCTGGTGACCCTGATGATCGGATTTGGCATTTTAATGAGTATTCGCGCCGATGAGCGCTTTATCCACCAGTAATCATAAGAACGGAAGGTTTCTGAACAAGATGCGTAAAGCCTTGATGTCCCTCGTGCTGCTTCTGTCGCTGCCGGCAGCTGCGTGGGCGAATTATCTGGACCACGAGCAGGCAAAAGCGTTTACCGACCGCATGGTTTCCAAGCACGGTTTTGAACGAGGCGAGATCGAAGCGCTGCTAACGCAGGCCGAGCGCAAGCAGAGCATCCTGGACGCTATTGCCCGCCCCGCGGAGCGCACTCTGGAGTGGAAGGATTATCGCAAGATTTTCATTCAGGAGTCCCGCATAGCACAGGGCGTCGAGTTCTGGCGCGAGCACCGCGCCACCCTGGAGCGGGCCCACAAGCAATACGGCGTTCCACCCCAGGTCATTGTCGCGGTGATCGGGGTTGAAACCCGCTATGGACGCCACAAGGGCAACTACCGGGTGCTCGACGCGCTGACGACCCTCGGCTTTGACTACCCGCCCCGCAGTAAATTCTTTGGCAAGCAGTTGGAGGAATACCTGCTGATGACGCGGGAGCAGAGCCTGGACCCGCTGGAGTTGAAAGGTTCCTACGCCGGCGCCATGGGCTTTGGCCAGTTTATTCCAAGCAGCTATCGCAGTTTTGCGGTCGATTTCGACGGTGATGGTGTTGCGGATATCGTCAACAATCCGGTCGATGCCATCGGCAGTGTCGCTAATTATTTCGCGCGTCATCACTGGCGTCAGAACGAAGCCGTAGCGCTGTCCGCCGATGTGGCAAAGCAGCATGATGCCGGGGTGTTCCAGGCTGGCCTTAAACCAAAGTGGACCGTGGCCCAGCTGGAGGACAAAGGGGTGCGCAGCTACGCCAAGCTAGACGGGGATAAAATGGCCAGCGCGATGCGTTTTATCGGTGATGAGGGCGAAGAGTACTGGCTGGGACTGCATAATTTTTATGTGATTACCCGCTACAACCACAGCGCTATGTATGCCATGGCGGTGTATCAATTGAGTCAACTGGTGGCCCAGCGTTACACACAATGAACCGAAACTTGCTGTACGGGGCTCTGGCCCTTTGTGTTGTGCTGCCGGGCTGTTCCTGGCTGAAGGATTCGCCGCCGGTGCCGCCATCCGGGCCGGCTAAAGACAGTGCGCCTCAGCAGGTGCTGGACCCGGCTTCGATCAACGATGCGGTGCCGCGCTGGGAGCCCATTACCTCGCGCGGTAACGTCAGTCCCTATGTTGTCATGGGGCGTCGCTACGAGCTGATGACCGACTATCGCGATTACCGGGAGCGGGGTGTTGCGTCCTGGTACGGCACCAAGTTTCACGGGCGCCTGACCTCCAACGGCGAGGTCTACGATCTCTACAAAATGACGGCCGCTCACAAAACGCTGCCCATTCCGGTCTATGTGAAGGTGACTAACCTCAATAATGGTCGCACGGCGATTGTGCGGGTCAATGACCGGGGGCCCTTCCACGGCGACAGGATCATCGACCTTTCTTACGCGGCGGCGGTTAAGCTGGGCTTCGCCGATCAAGGCACGGCGCCAGTGGAAATCAGCGTCATTGATCTGGATAATAAACAGCTTGCCAGCGATCCGGCCCGCGAACGCACGCCCAGCGCAAACTATTTTCTGCAGGTCGCGGCATTTCAGGTCAAGGGCAGTGCCCTGCGCCTGCAAGCGGAATTGGCAGGGCGGCATGAGTTGCCGGTGCATGTCAGCGCCAGCAATGACTCACCGCCTTTTCATCGTGTCCGCGTTGGCCCGTTTACCGATTATCTGGAAGCAGAGCGGGTGAGGCGGATGTTAGAACGAGACAACTACGGGCTGGCGTCCATCGTCACCGACAACAGCAAACCCTGAAAACTTGAAACGGAAACCCATGTCCTATATCAAACGCCTTCTTGTCCTGCTGTGTGTGTTGCTGCCCGTCTGGGCCGTTGCACAGCCTTCGCTGATTCCTGCTCCGCCACAGCTCGCCGCCAAATCCTGGATTCTGATGGACGCCGACAGTGGCGAGATAATTACCCAGCACAACGCGGACGAACGCCTGCCACCGGCCAGCCTGACCAAGCTGATGACCAGTTATGTGCTGTCCTACTGGCTGGAAAACGGACAGGTTACCAATGACGATATGGTGACCATCAGCAAAAATGCCTGGGCCCAGAACCCCGTCTTCAAAGGCTCCTCCCTGATGTGGATCGAGGTGGGTAAGCAGGTGTCGCTGGGTGACCTGCACCGCGGTATTGTGGTGTCTTCGGGCAATGACGCCAGTGTGGCCGTCGCTGAATATATCGCCGGAAGCGAGAAATCCTTTGCCGAGGTGATGAACCAGCATGCCTATCAGTTGGGTATGGAGAATACGCATTTTGTGAACTCCCACGGTCTGCCTCACGACGATCACTACTCGTCGGCCAAGGATATGGCCCTGCTCGCCAAAGGTATTCTGGAATATCCGAAGGAATATGCGCTCTACAGCGAAAAGGAATTTACCTACAACGGAATTCGCCAGACCAACCGCAATCGCCTGTTGTGGAGTGACCCCAGCGTAGACGGGCTGAAGACGGGCCATACCGAGGCCGCAGGCTATT
>JBFHCW010000060.1:0-10682 GCA_041585035.1 Litorivivens sp. | reverse complement strand
CGACACCGGCGGCTCGATTCGCCAGCCCGCCGCACTGTGCAACCTGACCGGACTGAAGCCCACCTACGGGCTGGTATCCCGCTACGGCATGATTGCCTTTGCCTCCAGTCTGGATCAGGCCGGTCCCATGACCCGCACCGCAGAAGATTCCGCGTTGCTGCTGCAGACCATGGCCGGCTTTGATGACAAAGACAGCACCAGTCTTAAACGCGACATTCCCGATTACGGCGCCAGCCTGAACAACTCTCTGGAAGGAAAGGTCATCGGCATCCCCAAAGAGTTTTTTGCCGAAGGCCTGTCAGACGAGATCGCCAGCCGTGTGCGCGATGCCTTGAGCGAGTTTGAAAAGCAGGGCGCGACCCTGAAAGAAATCAGCCTGCCCCACAGCCATCTGTCGATCCCCTGCTACTACGTCATCGCCCCGGCCGAAGCCTCAACCAACCTGTCACGATACGACGGCGTGCGCTACGGCCACCGCTGCGACGACCCGCAGGATCTTATCGACCTTTACACCCGCACTCGGGAAGAAGGCTTTGGCGACGAGGTCAAACGCCGCATTCTGGTCGGCACGTATGCCCTGTCAGCCGGTTTCTACGACGCCTACTATCGCAAAGCCCAGCGCATTCGCCGACTGATCAAAAACGATTTTGTCGAGGCCTTTAAAGAGGTCGATATCATTGCGGGCCCGACCTCACCCAACCCGGCGTTTGGCATCGGTGAAAAGCTCAACGATCCGCTCACCATGTATCTGGAAGATATGTACACCATCGCCGTAAACCTGGCAGGCATTCCGGCCCTGTCGGTTCCCGCGGGACTGGTGGACGGCAAGCCGGTTGGTCTGCAACTGATTGGCAAAGACTTCAGCGAAGCGGAATTACTGAATGCCGGTCACCGCTTCCAGCTGGCTACCGACTGGCACACACAAACCCCGGCAGCATTTGCATAAGGAGACCGATATGGAATGGGAAACAGTCATCGGGCTCGAAGTGCATGTGCAACTTTCGACCCAATCGAAAATATTCTCGGGGGCCAGCACCGCCTTCGGCGCAGAGCCCAACACGCAGGCCTGTGCGGTAGATCTGGCCCTGCCCGGCACCCTGCCGGTACTGAACGAAGAGGCGGTAAAAAGTGCGATTAAATTCGGACTCGCAGTTAACGCCGAAATCGCGACGGAATCCGTGTTTGACCGCAAAAACTACTTTTACCCGGATTTGCCCAAAGGCTATCAGACCAGCCAGATGGACGCCCCGATTGTTGGCCCGGGCTGGCTCGACATCCAGCTGGAAAGCGGAGAAACCAAGCGCATTCGCATCCACCACGCCCACCTGGAAGAAGATGCGGGCAAGTCGCTGCATGAAGACTTTCACGGCATGTCAGGCATCGACCTGAACCGCGCCGGCACGCCACTGATCGAAATTGTTTCCGAGCCGGATATGCGCAGCGCCGAAGAGGCGGTGGCTTATCTGCGCAAAATCCACTCCATCGTGACCTACCTCGGAATTTCCGATGGCGACATGTCCCAGGGCTCCCTGCGCTGTGACGCCAACGTCTCGGTACGACTGAAAGGCACTGACGAGCTGGGCACCCGCACCGAAACCAAAAACCTGAACTCCTTCCGCTTTATTGAAAAGGCCATTCAAATTGAAGCTCAGCGCCAGATAGACGTGCTCGAAGACGGTGGCTCCATCACTCAGGAAACCCGCCTTTTCGACAGCGAGCGCAATGAAGGTCGCCCCATGCGATCCAAGGAAGAAGCCAACGATTACCGCTACTTCCCCTGCCCTGACCTGCTTCCGGTCGCAGTCGAGCAGAGTCTGATCGACGAACTGAAAGCCGCCATGCCGGAACTGCCGGATGCCAAACGCGAGCGCTTCCAAAGCAGCTACGGCCTGTCTGCCTATGATGCGGGCATTCTGACCAGCGAGCGGGTAATCGCCGATTATTTTGAAGCGGTGGCCGACGCAGCGGGCGACGCCAAACTGGCGGCCAACTGGGTCATGGTGGAACTTATGGGACGCCTGAACAAGGAAGGGACCGCATTCGCGAACGCGCCGGTTAGCGCCTCGCAACTGGGCGGCCTGATTCAGCGTATTCGCGACAACACCATCTCCGGCAAAATCGCCAAGCAGGTCTTTGAAGCCCTGTGGAATGGTGAGGGTGACAGCGCCGATGCCATTATTGAAAGCAAGGGCCTCAAACAGATGTCCGACAGCGGCGAGCTGGAAAAAATGGTCGATCAGGTACTGGCCGACAACCCCGATCAGGTCGAGCAGTACAAAGCCGCCGATGAAGGCAAGCGCAAGAAGATGCTCGGGTTCTTTGTTGGCCAGATCATGAAAGCATCCAAGGGCCAGGCCAACCCCGGCATGGTCAATCAATTACTGAACAAGAAGCTCGGCTAAGCCGGGTTAAAAGGAAAGCGACATGCGTAAAGACAAAGAAAAGGTGTTGGACGAAGTCTGGACAGAAGACCGGGTTCGCGAGTTTCTTGACGTACAGCCGCCCAAAGGGGTTAACGCCGACTTTCATATGCTGCTGAAAGCCTACCAAAGCATGCGCGCCGAGGACTTTGAGATTTTCATCGGCATGTTTCTGGAAAAGGGGCACAACATCAATGCGGCCAACGAGGAAGGGCGTACGGTATTGAGCTACGCCAGCGAGCACCGCAATTCCGGCGAGTTTGTTGAGATACTAAAAAACAACGGCGCGAAATAACCCGTCACATCTGCCGAGTGATCCGCTTGCGCTCAGGGCTTCCCCCCGCCGTCGCAAGCTCCGGCGCCCAAACCCGCAGGGAGAGGGCGCTTTTCACTCCACCCGCCCCCGGTTAAATTTGATCCGGTTTTCCTGCTTTTTCTGTTCGCTCTTTTTCAGCAGAACATAGACGGCACCCACGCCGCCATGACGCGGCTGGGCGCTGCTGTAGGCGATCACGGGCGCCAGCTGTGGCAACCACACATTCAGATAGCTTTTCAGTACCGCACCTTCCACCTTCGAGCTGAAACCCTTGCCATGCACAATAATCAGGCTGCGCAGGCCGAGGGATAAAGCTTCCTGAACAAAGGAAAATACCTCCTGCCGGGCACGCTCGACGGTCATCCGGTGCAAATCCAGCCGCGCTTCCGGTTCATAGGCGCCCTGCTTGAGCTTGCGAAACACGCCATGTTGCACGCCCGGCCCCTGCCACTCCAGAATATAGTGAGCGTCGAGCAGCGGCACCTCGGCATCAGACAGCGGATTGTTATCGGTTGTCGGCTCACGCTCGGCCGCTTCACGCCGGGCCTTGATCGCCAGTGCAGACACGTCCTCGCGTCGGATTGCCACCCGTTTTTCAGCTTTCAGCGGTTTGACGTCGCCCATCTCTTTGGCGAACCAATCGTCATCTTGCATGTTCCACCTCCGCCGACAGTATACCGCTCATACGGCGAAAAGGCTGACGCGGGTCAACGCTTGGCCCTACAATATGCCCATGACCTCAACAAATACCACCGCTGCTGCCCGCCTCTGCCCCCGCTGTCAGCGGGACAACCGCTGCGCCATTGCCCGAGGACAGGAGGCCAGTCAATGCTGGTGCCATTCCACCCGATTTAATCCTCAGCGCATTGCCGAATATCGCGGGCTTGATCGTTGCCTCTGCGAAAACTGTGGCACCGAACTTGTGGGCGTCGATACCGCGCAACGACACAAAACCAAACACCCTTCCCACCCGAACACCCAAAAGGATACCCATGGACAGTGATCTGAGCTATCTGGTGCGCGGTTTTAAAATGCTGCGAGAACCGGGCATCAGGCCCTTTGTGATTCTACCCATTCTGGTCAATGTGTTGATTTTTGGCGGGTTGATGTTTGCGGGCTTTGAATTGATAGGTAGCGGTATTGCCGCCATCCTCGCCTGGCTGCCGGAATGGCTGTCCTTTTTAAGCTGGATACTGTGGCCGCTGGCAGTCATTCTGATTCTGGCAATTGCCATGTACAGCTTCAGTACCGTCGCCAATATCATTGCCTCCCCCTTTAATGGCCTGCTTGCTGAAAAGGTGGAAGAAAAGCTCACCGGAAAAGAGGTGTCAGGGCGGGAAACCTTTGCCAGCGCGCTGGCGAGTTTTCCTCGCAGCATTTGGCGTGAAGTACAAAAGCTAAGCTACTACCTTATCTTTGCGCTGATCGTGCTGGTGCTGAGCTTTATCCCGCTGATTTCACCCTTCTCCGGGGTGCTGTGGTTTCTGCTCGGCGCCTGGATGCTGTCACTGGAATACTGTGACTACGCGATGGACAACCGGGGCTTGAGTTTCAAGGAAAGCAAACGGCGCATCAAAGCCCGGCGCAGCAGCACCCTGCCCTTCGGGATGATGGTGATGGCCGGCACCATGGTGCCAATCGTGAACTTGATTATCATGCCTGCCGCTGTCTGCGGCGGGACGATACTGTGGGTGGAGAAGTTGCAGAATCTGGGGGCAGCTGAGTAGCCCCCGCGCTCATCGGGAGAGAGAACTACGTCCACTCCTCCGGCGGCTGCTCGCAGGCCAGTTTATTGCCCAGCAGCTTTTCAATTTCCGGCAGCAGGAAGGCGTCATCCTCTGAGGCAAAACTGATGGAGGTACCCTTGGCGCCTGCGCGACCGGTACGCCCGATACGGTGAACGTAATCCTCCGGGTCTTCCGGCAAGGTAAAGTTCACCACATGACTGATGCCGTCGACGTGAATACCTCGGCCGGCGACATCGGTTGCCACCAGCACCTGAATCTTCCCTTCTTTAAACTGGGCCAGAGTCTGGGTGCGCTTGTTCTGGGGGATTTCACCCGACAACAGGCCACAACGGATACCGCTCTTGCGCAGCCGTTCATGCAAACGCCGGGTCTGGTCGCGACGGTTGGCAAACACGATCACGCTCTCGGCTTCCGGCATGTGAATAATGCGCTGCAGAATCTGAAACTTCTCGCGCTCTTCCACCAGAAAGACCCGCTGATCCACATTGTCTGTGGCGACACTTTCCGGCTCAATCTCAATGTTAACGGGCTGGAAAGTCCACTGCTCAGTGAGGCGGATAATGTCTTCGGTAAAGGTCGCACTGAACAGCAGGGTTTGCCTGCTCTCCTTTTTCGGCGTCAGGCGAATAATGCGTTTAACCTGAGGGATAAAGCCCATATCCAGCATGCGATCAGCTTCATCGATAACCAGCTGCTCAATACCGTCGAGATAGAGGTCACCGCGCCCGGTGAAATCCAGCAAGCGGCCCGGCGTAGCAATCACGATATCCACCAGATCGCGGGTCAGCTGATTCTGCTGCTTCTGGTAGTCCATTCCACCGATCAGCGTAACGACATTGAGGTCGGTGTACTTGGTCAGCCCCTTGGCGTCTTCAGCAATCTGCTGCACCAGCTCACGTGTCGGGGCAATTACCAGCGCCCGCGGCTCACCCTGATAGCGCTCGTCTTCAATGGGGTTGTTGATCAGATCGTTGATCACCGAGATCAGAAAGGCCGCGGTTTTGCCGGTACCGGTCTGGGCTTTACCGATGACATCGTGGCCACGCAGGCTATGCGGCAGGGCTGTCGCCTGAATCGGTGAGCAGTACTGAAAGCCCAGGTCGGCGATGGCATGCATCAGCGCGTCGTCAAGACCAAGATCATGAAAGCGAACCTTGCCCGGCACTTCAGGCACCGGGAAGTCAGCCACTGTCCAGGCTGGGGTGGGCTTGGCTTCCGGTTTCGGCTTGCGCTTGGCCGCAGGTCGACCCTTGGCCTTGGCCGCCGATTTGTCCTGCCGATTCTGATCGTCGGCAGCAGCGGAAGTAGCCTCAACAGGTTCTGTATGGGGTTCTCGTGACTTGCTGGAAAAGAGCTTTTTTAGCAATGCCTGGCCTCGGTTAAATTATAAGAGGCCGGCATTCTAGCAAAACTGGGCGGGATTAGCTTGTATCACGCCCGAAGTCAATCGGGCACGTTCAGGTCGTCCAGATCGCGCTGGGGCGGGCCAAGGTCCGCCAGCGCCTTGCGCGCTGAACGATCAAAATAGTAATCGAGGCTAAAGTAGCGACCACCGCCCCAAAAAAACAACACCATCAGCATGATGAAGTAGGTCGTCGCAAACTCGACACCGTTGTTCAGGATGACGAAGGAGCCTTTCTCTGTCAGCCAGTCGTAGTTGCCGTGCTCGCGCAGAATGTCCTTTGCGCGCTCCAGCCGCCTATCCACTTCCAGGCTGTTCCTCAGGCTATCCTCTGCTGCGGGTATACCGACATCGGCCAGCAACTTGGCACTACTGGTCCTCGGGTCGCTCGGAGCTACCGCAAACCAGCCATTCTCCAGATGAACTTCAGTGGCAGCCACAAACATAGTGACCATCAGGGGAATACTGACCCAGCGCACCGCAAGACCAAACAGCAGCAGAAAACCTCCAAACAGCTCGGTGCCCGTTGCCAAACCCGCCATCAGCTCGGGCGCGGGCAAGCCCAGCCCCCACTCGGCATTGCCAAACCACTGCACCGTGTTGTCAAAGTTGCGCCACTTGGTCATACCGGCCGCAATCATGATGGGCGCGAGAAACAGTCTGATCGCCAGCAGCGCCAAACCATCCAGATGCTTCAGCAGACCGAACAGATTATCGTGAATGGCGTAATAAATTTTCAACAGAATGCCCATTGCACTCTCCACATCCTATGTATCGAATTTTTTATAAATTCTGACGTATTGTTATTGTCTGCCACACACGGGACAGGACGGGTCTTTACCCAACTTCAGTGTTCTGCACTCCATGGTAGCACCGTCAAGCAACAACAGGCGACCCACAAGTGTTTGGCCAAAGCCTGTCAGCACCTTGACGGCCTCCAGCGCCTGCATGCTGCCCATAACACCCACGATGGGTGCCAGCACGCCCGCTTCAGCACAATTCAGCTGTTCATCCCCCGCTTCCGGACTGTACAGGCAGCGATAACAGGGGGACTCAGCCTGACGGAAATCAAATACGCTAAGCTGTCCCTCACTGCGGATTGCAGCGCCACTGACCAGTGGCGTTCGGGTCAGTACGCAAGCCTGATTCAATGCAAAGCGGGTGGTGAAATTGTCACTGCAATCGACCACCACATCGACCGCGCCTACCGCAGACAGCAGGGCATCACCGGCCAGCCTTTCGGTAACAAGCTCGACCGCGACATCCGGATTCAAGGCCATCACCGACTCCCCGGCGGATGCGGTCTTTGACCGCCCCACATCTTTGGTGCGATGGGCTATCTGGCGCTGCAGATTACTTAGCTCGACCTTGTCGTCATCGACCAGCATCAATTTACCGACGCCGGACGCGGCCAGATAGAGCGCAACCGGGCTGCCGAGCCCGCCGACGCCAACCACCAGCACACTGGCCTGCAGTAATTTCTCCTGACCTTCGACATCGATACCGGGCAGCAGAATATGGCGACTGTAGCGCAAGAGCTGTTCATCATGCATGGTCAACCTCCCCGACAAAGCGGCCTCGAGTGGCGCGCGGGTTACCCCCGTAATCCCGGCGCGTTTCAACCTCAACAAAGCCGGCGCCGCGCAATATTGCTGCCACCGCGGCTGCCTGACGGTAACCGTGCTCCAGCAATAACAGACCGCCTGCCTGCATAAAAGAAGGCGCAGCCTCCACTATCCGCCGAATATCGTCCAGCCCATCCGGTCCCGCCACCAGTGCTGAACGCGGCTCGTACTTCACACCCAGACCGGTCAAATGCTCGTCATCTTCCGCAATGTAAGGCGGGTTGGAAACCGCGACGTCAAACCGCCGCCCGCCCAGCACATCAAACCAATCCGACTGCAGAAACTCTACATCCAGCGCCAGTCGCTGCGCGTTGCTGGCGGCGAGCTCCACCGCCTCACGCTGCCGATCGACACCGCACACTTGCCAGGCAGGCCGCTCACTGGCCAGAGCAAGCGCAATCGCGCCCGTACCCGTGCCCAAATCCAGCACTTTAAGGGCCGCATCTGTCGGCAGGGATTCCAACAGCCATTCAACCAGCAGCTCGGTGTCTGGCCGGGGAATCAGAGTCGCCGGCGACACCGCCAGCGTCAAACTCCAGAATTCCACTTCACCGACCAGATAGGCCACCGGCTCACCGGACTGCCGTCGAGCCAGAAGGGTATCGAACTTCCGCTGCTGTTCATCTGTCAGCAACACATCATCGTGGGCGTAAAGATAGTAGCGTGGCTGCCGCAGGACATGGCATAGCAACAAATCCACATCCAGGGCTGCCGAGGGAGAATCCAGCTCACTGTGCCGCTTTCGACACTCGGCTACTGTAGCCACGCCCTTACTCCGCAAGTGCCGCCAGCAGATCGGCCTGGTATTCCTGCCGCAAGGGCTCAATCACATGCTGCAGATCACCGGCCATCACTTCATCGAGCTTGTACAGTGTCAGGTTGATGCGATGGTCTGTCACTCGCCCCTGCGGAAAATTGTAGGTCCGGATGCGCTCGGAGCGATCGCCGCTGCCCACCAACAGCCGCCGCGATTCGGCCTGCTCCTTGGCCTGCGCACTCTGGGCGGAATCGTTCAATCTCGCCTGCAGCAACGACATGGCCCGCGCCCGGTTTTTGTGTTGCGAGCGCTCGTCCTGACACTCCACCACAATGCCCGAGGGGATGTGGGTGATGCGCACCGCCGAATCGGTTTTATTCACGTGCTGACCACCGGCGCCGCTCGCGCGATAGGTATCAATGCGCAGGTCACCCTTGTTCAGCTCGACCTCGTCCACCTCATCGGGCTCGGGCATGATGGCCACGGTGCAGGCCGAGGTATGGATTCGCCCCTGGGATTCTGTTTCCGGTACGCGCTGCACCCGGTGGGCGCCGGACTCAAATTTGAGCTGACCGTAAACATCCTTGCCCTCTACCCGGGTAATAATTTCCTTGTAGCCGCCATGCTCGCCTTGGCGCTCACTGAGAATCTCAATGCGCCAGCCTTGGGTTTCCGCGTAGCGACTGTACATGCGGAACAGATCGCCAGAGAAAATAGCGGCTTCGTCACCGCCGGTGCCGGCACGGATTTCCAGAAATACGTTGTGCGAATCATTGGGGTCGCGCGGCAGCAGAAGCGTCTGCAATTCGAGTTCGAGCGCCTCCAGTCGAGCGGCCCCTTCATCGACCTCCTCTTCGGCCATCTCACGCATTTCCGGGTCGCTTTCTTCGGCCAGCATGGCACGGGCCGACTCGAGATCTGCCGCCACCTTTTTATAGTCGCGATGACAGAGCACCACCGGCTCGATCTCCGAGTACTCTTTTGAGTGAGCGCGGAATTTGTCCTGATCGGAAATGATTTCCGGCGCGCTGAGCAGGGCCGACAGCTCTTCGTAGCGCTCGAGAAGATTGTCCAGTTTGGTCGCAATTGACGCTTTCATTATCTGCCTTTAGTGGTCATCCAGTCCCAGCAGACGGCGCGCCGTCCGCAGGGTTTCGGTTTCGCCGTTGGCAGCCGCCTCGCGCAGGCGCGAGCTGGGATGATGAATCAGTTTGTTGGTCAGGCCCCGAGCCAGTTGCTCGACCACCTGCTCCGGAGCGGTACCACGCGCCAGCGCGCGCAGAGCCTTTTCAATTTCGTGGCGCCGCATGTCTTCTGCCTGCGCCCGATAGTCTTTGACCGTATCGACCGCTTCCAGCGAGCGCCACTGGCGCTGCCATTCCTCCACGGCCAGCAGAATAATCTGGTCGGCCTTGCGCGCTTCACTGGCCCGCGCCTTGCGATTTTCTGCAACAATTTCTTTCAGGTCATCAACCGTATACAGATAGACATCCGCCAGCTCCGCCACCTCGGCTTCGATATCCCTCGGCACCGCGATATCCACCATCAACATCGGGCGGTGTTTGCGCTTTTTCAGGGCGGACTCTACCGATCCCTTGCCAAGAATCGGCAGCTGGCTGGCGGTGGAAGCCACCACAATATCAATATCCTTGAGCTGCTCCGGGATATCAGCAAGCAAAACCGCCTCCGCCTCAAAGCGATCAGCCAGCTCGCGGGCGCGATCCAGCGTGCGATTGGCGATAACCAGTTGCCGCACGCCTTTTTCCTTTAAATGGGTCGCGACCAGTTCAATGGTCTCTCCGGCGCCAATCAACAGCGCGCGACAGCGGTCCAGGCGACTGAAGATATGCTGGGTCAGACTGACCGCCGCATAGGCCACCGACACCGGGTTTTCACCAATCGCCGTATCGGTGCGCACCCGCTTGGCGGTGGCAAATATATGCTGAAAGCTGCGCTCAAGGTTCGGCCCGAGTGAGCCCGCCTCCTTGGCAACGGCATAGCAGGATTTCATCTGACCGAGAATCTGTGGCTCGCCCAGCACCAGCGAATCCAGCCCCGCCGCCACCGTCATCATGTGGCGCACGCCGTCAAGCCCGGTGTAGCAGTACTCGCATCCGGAAAAATCCGACACCGGCATCTGGTGATAATCGGCCAGCCAGGTGGAAACGGCTTTTGCCAAATCACCGGCGCCCTGTGCATCCACCACGTAGAGCTCGGTGCGATTGCAGGTCGAAAGAATAGCCGCTTCTTCAACACCCTCAATGGCCAGCAGGCTCTGCAGGGCCGACTCCATGGCTTCCGGCACAAACGCCACGCGCTCGCGCACGGCAACCGGTGCGGAGTTGTGATTGATGCCCAAAACCAGAAGATTCATGCGGAGGAGCGACAGCCGAACAGGAAAAAGGGGGGCAATT
>JBFHCW010000059.1:0-10735 GCA_041585035.1 Litorivivens sp. | reverse complement strand
CGTCGGCGACCTGGAGGCCGAGGGGCAGCTGGACGTCCGTTGGCAATACCGCGCTATTCATCTTGATGACGGTGAGCGAATTGCGCTGCGTTGGCCCGAGGTAAGCCTGGCGCAGGGCCGCTATGGGCCGCTGCCCGAGGGCGCTAGGCGGGGCTTGCGTATTGCCCCGCCGATGATCGGATTAGGTCTATTGGAGGCAATTGATGCCGCAGACGTGGTCAATTTGGCGGATCCAGACGATAGTGACGGCGATGGCATATCCGGCCGGGTGAATCGCACGGCAGAGGGACAGTTGGGGCGGTTTGGTTGGAAGGCGCGCCAGCCGTCGGTAGCGGCGCAGAGCCGCAGGGCCTTTGCCGCCGATTTGGGCGTCGGCTCGGCTGCGCACCCACATGCCGGTTGTGCGCTCCCACAGAGCTGTGCGGATGCCAGTGGCGAGTTGACGGCCGACGTAGAGCGCGCGGTGGTGTTTTACGCGGCTCATTTGGCGGTGCCTGAACGCCGCTGGCACGACAGCGAGGAGGTGTTGGCGGGCAAGCGTTTATTTCACGAGATCGGCTGTGCCCAGTGTCACCGGCCATCGTGGCGCACGGCGGCAGCTAAAGACGCCAGTGTGTCTGAGCAGTTGATTTGGCCTTACAGCGATTTGTTGCTGCATGATATGGGCGAGGGTTTGGCCGACGGTATTCCAGAGGCGCAGGCCAGTGGCCGGGAGTGGCGCAGCGCGCCGCTGTGGGGCCTGCACCTGGCTAAAGTGGTGTCTGGCAGCGAGGCCGGCTTTTTGCACGATGGTCGCGCGCGAAGCTTGAAAGAGGCGATAGTCTGGCACGGTGGCGAAGCCCAGGCTGCCAGCCTGGCCTGGCAGCAGCTGCCGCGTGCGCAGCGCGAGCAGCTGATTTGGTTCCTCAAGTCGCTGTAAGCGCTCAGTCGCCGGCTTGGCAGTTGTACACGTCGCTACCGAAGGCGTGCATGCCTTCGTCGGCGGGCAGACCCGCATAGCCAATATAGCCCGTTTGACGTGGATCGGCTTCAGCTGCGGCGGGATCGATATGGATTTTATCCAGGCCGAACAGGTTTTCGACACTGCGCAGCAGGCTGTAGTGGTTGTACTTAGTGTCATTGACGGTGCCCGCTTGCGTGAATGGCGACAGTAGCACTGCACCAAAACGCCCGCCGCCCGGGCCAAGCAAGCCGTTCAGACCGGGGTCTGCACCACGGTGGCGCAGGCCGCCGTCCAGTTCCATGCCACAACAGGCCTCGTAGTCTTCGAGGCCGCCCTGACCGTAGTTGGCCTCGTCGAAGATAATCAGAATCATCCCGGCTTCGCGGTAGGCATCGCTGGCCATAATCGCAGGCACCCAGTCGGCCAGAAACTCATCGGCTTCGGCGAGGCCACCGGGGCCGCCGCTGCTGTCTTTACATTGTTGGGCGGTGTCGTGGGCATTGTGGCAATTATCCGGCACGATCAGGTTGAAGTTGGGCGTGGTCTCCCGGCGTTGTAGGGCTTGCTTTAAGCCTGGCAGCCCTTGGCTGGGCGAGCCTTGATGCAAGTCGATGACATTGGCATCGCAGCGGGCAAAGTCTTCGGCGGTGCTGGCCTCGCCAATGATACTGCGGAAGAAAATGAAGGGATTGTGGCGGGCCGCATATTGCTCTTCGCTGTCAGCACTGTTGGTGGCGTCGATAGTATTGAGCGCCGGGTTGACGCAGGTGTTGTCGCTAGGGCGCCCCTGGATGCGGGCTTCCCCTTGCTGTTCAAGCGCCATGTCCTCCATCCAGCCGCGCCAGGTGTATTGGGTGCCCAGCAGGGTGTTGGCAAGTTCCAGTTCATCCACCAGGGTCGGGAAGTTTGCCGGGTAGACACAGCCAGTGCCGTTTGCCTGACCGTATTCCAGTACCTCGCCAAAGCTGGTCCACTGGCTGAATACCGCACAGTCGCCGTGCGAGGCGGGGTTTGGTGCCTGGCCGCCTAGCAGTGAAAGGTAGTTACCTGTTGAAGCGTGGGACGTGCCGTAAAAATGGCTGAGGAGTTGCCCGGCAGGCACCAGTTGTTCGCGCAAAAACTGGGCGGGAGAGCCCGGGCCGTAGGTCTCATCAAAACTTTTATTTTCCAGCACAATAATAAATACATGCTCGATAGGTGGCGGGCTGTTTTCGCTGTAGTCTGCTGTACATTGTGCCTGCTTGGCCGCGTCGGTATTGGCAGTATCTGAACCGCAGGCGGTTAGCAGAAGCAAGAAAAAAAGGAGGCCGCTCAGTGTGCGCATGTCGTGTCCTTTTGGCTGAGGCCAAAATATTATTGGGTGTTTATTAGGCAGTTACGGAATAGTAACAACATATTGTGTCATAACTGTGTCGTCTGTATTGATGAGTCGGTGGCTTGCCTGAGGGGTGGTGGCAGGCTGTGGTGGTGGATGTTTTGCTAAATGCAGGCGAAAAAAAACCCTGCCGGAGCAGGGTTTTTAGCGTTGCCGAGAGCTGCGATTAACGCTGGTCTAGCGGCACAAAGTCGCGCTTCTCGGGGCCGGTGTAGAGCTGGCGCGGGCGACCGATACGGTAGGAACCGCTGATCATTTCGTTCCAGTGGGCAATCCAGCCCGGAGTGCGGCCCAGGGCAAAAATTACCGTGAACATGCTGGTCGGAATACCAATCGCTTTCAGGATGATGCCTGAGTAGAAGTCGACATTGGGGTAGAGTTTTTTCTCGACAAAGTACTCGTCTTCCAGGGCGATTTGCTCCAGGCGCTTGGCGATTTTCAGCAGCGGATCATTTTCCAGTCCGAGTTCTGCCAGCACTTCGTCGGCGGCCTGTTTCATAACCTTGGCGCGCGGGTCGAAGTTTTTGTAGACCCGGTGACCGAAGCCCATCAGGCGGAACGGGTCGCTCTTGTCTTTGGCGCGGGCAACGAATTCGTCGATGCGCGATACATCGCCAATTTCTTCCAGCATGTCCAGTACTGCCTCATTGGCACCGCCGTGAGAGGGGCCCCACAGCGCGGCGATACCTGCGGAGATACAGGCGAAGGGGTTGGCGCCGGTAGAGCCTGCCAGGCGAACAGTCGATGTTGAGGCGTTTTGCTCGTGATCGGCGTGCAGCAGGAAGATTTTGTCCATGGCCTTGGCCAGCACAGGGTTGACGTTGCTGGGCTCACAGGGGTTGCCGAACATCATGTGCAGGAAGTTTTCTGAATAAGTCAGATGATTCTGCGGGTACATGAAGGGCTGGCCGATGGTGTATTTGTAAGTCATCGCAGCCAGAGTGGGCATTTTTGCAATCAGGCGAATGGCCGAGATTTCGCGGTGATGCTCGTCGGCGATGTCCAGCGAGTCGTGGTAGAAGGCTGAGAGGGCGCCGACTACACCACACATAATGGCCATCGGGTGAGCATCGCGGCGGAAGCCTTTGAAGAAGGTGCTCATCTGGTCGTTGACCATGGTGTGCATGCGAACTTTATTGACGAAAGTTTCTTTTTCTTGCTTGTTGGGCAGCGCGCCGTACAACAACAAGTAGCAGGTTTCCAGGTAGTCCGAGTGCTCGGCCAGCTGTTCAATAGGGTAGCCGCCGTGCAGCAAAACGCCGGCATTACCATCGATATAGGTGATTTTGGACTCGCAGGCCGCGGTGGACACAAAACCGGGGTCGTAGGTGAAATATCCGTTACCCGTCAGGGGGCCAACTTCAATCACGTCCGGGCCAATGGTGCCGGAATGGACATTCAATTCCAGCGTTTTGCCATCGATACTCAGACTGGCTTTCTTCTCGCTCATTTGACGGGCTCCTGTTGCTTTTCGTAGCTTTTGGCGGTGGTTTCCGCTGTCTGTGTGCCGGCGCGGTGATGCTGGACACAACAACGGAAAGGCTCCCCAGGCGGGGGAGACACAAATATAGAGAGCTAAAACGTTTTGTCAACGCTGACTACATTTTACCCTGCGATGGCCGCCGAGGGAATTATTGAAGTTTTCGCCACTTTGTGTTGCCCCTGAATTTGGCCGCCCTATTTTGGGGCAAAAGACTTTTTATGGCGTCATAATGGGGCGAAATAATGTCTTAAGCCATTGATATTGGGCTTTTTTACGGTGCATTTTTGCTTGAAGCAGGTGTTTGTAATTGCCCACCTATAGCCCTATAATGCGCGGCGTTTCTTCTCGAGCCCCTGTGCTTGCTCGCCTAGTAGAAGAACACCGGGATGGAGAGCCCGGTAAGCTGATAGATCCACTTCCGTTGAACCGCCCGTAGTAAAAGGGCCTGAAATAAAGTGTGGAAACCGTGAACGATAAACGACCTGTGAACCTGGATATCGGGACAATCGCACTGCCGATTACCGCATATACCTCTATCTTGCACCGCGCTAGTGGTGTGTTTCTTGTGGCCGGTATGGCCGTCTTATTCTGGTTGCTGGGCACAAGCCTCAGTGGTCCGGAAGGTTTTGCCCAGGCCAAAGAGTGTCTGTCATCGTTCTGGGGCAAGTTAATTGTCTGGGCCGTGTTGGTGGGTTTGAGCTACCACGCTGCAGCGGGCGTTAAGCATTTGGTTATGGACGCCGGTATCGGTGAGTCCATGGAAGGCGGTGAAAAAGGGTCCAAGCTGGTGCTGCTGACCACTGCAGTTCTGGTTGTGCTAACGGGGTTATGGGTATGGTAGTCAAATCGGTAACAAGTTTTGGTCGCAGTGGCTTGGCTGACTGGCTGGTGCAGCGTGTGTCGGGTGTAGTGCTGCTGGCCTATTTGCTGGTGGTTGGCGGGTACTTGGTCTGCGAAGGCAGTACTATGGATTACGCCCAGTGGAGCGCCTTCTTTTCTTCTACATTTATGCGCGTATTCAGCACTGCTGCAGTGCTGTCGGTAGTGGCGCACGCCTGGATTGGTCTTTGGGCGGTGTCTACAGACTATCTGACCGAGCGTTTGATGGGTGCCAAGGGCAATGTCCTGCGCCTGGCGTTTCAGGCTGCCTCGGCAGTTGTCGTGTTTACCTACCTCGTTTGGGGCATCCAGATTCTGTGGAGTTAAGAAATGGCTAATGTTCGCACAATTACCTTTGACGGCGTAATCGTCGGTGGTGGCGGCGCAGGTATGCGCGCTGCACTGCAGCTGGCCCAATCGGGTTACAAGACTGCGGTAATTTCAAAAGTATTTCCGACCCGTTCGCATACGGTGTCTGCCCAGGGCGGTATCACCTGTGCCATCGCCAGTAACGATCCCCAGGATCAGTGGCAGTGGCATATGTATGACACGGTGAAGGGCTCCGATTATATCGGCGACCAAGACGCGATTGAGTACATGACCAGTGTAGGTCCAGAGGCGGTATTCGAGCTGGATCATATGGGTATGCCGTTTTCGCGTACCGAAGAAGGCCGTATCTATCAGCGTCCCTTTGGTGGTCAGTCAAAGAATTTTGGTGAGGGCGGCCAGGCTGCTCGCACCTGTGCAGCCGCTGACCGTACCGGTCACGCCTTGTTGCACACCCTGTATCAGGGCAACCTGAAAAACAACACTGTGTTTTTCAATGAGTGGTACGCCACTGACATCGTTAAGAACCAAGACGGTGCAGTAGTGGGCGTAATGGCTATTTGCATCGAAACCGGTGAAGTGGTGTACGTGAAGTCAAAGGCGACCGTCTTTGCTACCGGTGGTGCTGGTCGTATCTATGCGTCGACCACTAATGCCCATATCAACACTGGTGACGGTGTTGGCATGGCGCTGCGCGCGGGCTTCCCGGTGCAGGATATTGAAATGTGGCAGTTCCACCCAACCGGTATTGCCGGCGCAGGTGTACTGGTTACCGAAGGTTGCCGCGGTGAAGGTGGTTACCTGGTCAATAAAGATGGCGAGCGTTTCATGGAACGCTACGCGCCGAACGCCAAAGACTTGGCGGGTCGCGACGTTGTTGCGCGTTCGATGACACTGGAAATTCTCGAGGGTCGCGGCTGTGGTCCCAATGGCGACCACGTTTACCTGAAGCTCGATCACTTGGGCGAAGAAGTACTGGAAAGCCGTCTGCCGGGTATCTGTGAGCTGAGCCGTACCTTTGCCCACGCCGACCCGGTTAAAGAGCCCGTGCCCGTTGTGCCGACTTGCCACTATATGATGGGTGGTATTCCGACCAATATTCACGGTCAGGCATTGACGATGGATGCCAATGGCAACGACCAAATCATCCCCGGCCTATACGCCTGTGGTGAAGTGGCCTGTGTATCGGTACACGGTGCCAACCGTCTGGGCGGTAACTCGCTGCTGGACTTGGTGGTATTCGGCCGCGCTTCTGGTCAGTTTATTGAAAAAGCACTGCGCGAAGGCGTGGAAATGCGCGACGCTTCTGAGAGCGACCTGGAGCAGGCAAATGCTCGCCTCAATCGCCTGAACAGCAACACCGGCGGTGAGAAGGTCGCTGATTTGCGCACCGAGCTGCAGAATGTCATGCAAAATCACTTCGGCGTATTCCGTCGCGGCGACTTTATGCAGGAAGGTGTTAAGAAGCTGGCTGATCTGCGTGGTCGCATCGAAAACGCTCACCTGGAAGACAAGAGCAACGCGTATAACACGGCACGTATCGAAGCGCTTGAGCTGCACAACTTGTTTGAAGTGGCCGAAGCGACAGCAATCGCTGCCGAGGAGCGCAAAGAAAGCCGCGGTGCTCATGCGCGCGAGGACTTCCAGGATCGCGATGACGAAAACTGGCTGTGTCACTCTATGTATTTCCCTGGCGAGAAGCGTGTCGGCAAGCGTGCGGTTAATTTCGCGCCGAAAACCCGCGAAGCTTTCGCGCCGAAAGTACGTACCTACTGATCAGGGGAGAAGAGAAAATGTTGAAAGTCAGTCTCTATCGCTACAATCCTGAAGTCGATCAGGAGCCGTATATGCAGGATGTCGAGCTCGACACCGGCGGCAAAGACCTGATGGTTCTCGACGTACTGGAATTGCTCAAGGCCAAAGATCCCTCACTGACCTACCGCCGCTCTTGCCGCGAAGGGGTGTGTGGTTCCGATGGCATGAACATTAACGGTAAAAACGGTTTGGCCTGTATCACGCCGATTTCCGAAGCGCTTAAAAACGGTAAAGGCGGTAATACCCTGGTATTGCGTCCGCTGCCGGGCCTGCCGGTTATCCGCGATCTGATCATCGATATGAGCTTGTTCTACAAGCAGTACGAAAAGATCAAGCCTTACCTGATCAACGATACCCCAGCGCCGGCGATCGAGCGTCTGCAGTCTCCCGAAGACCGCGCCAAGCTCGATGGCTTGTACGAGTGTATTCTCTGTGCCTGTTGTTCAACGGCTTGTCCGTCATTCTGGTGGAATCCGGATCGCTTCGTTGGCCCCAGTGGTTTGCTGCAAGCTTACCGCTTCCTGGCAGACAGCCGCGATACCGCGACTGAACAGCGACTGAGTGAGTTGGACGATCCCTTTAGCGTCTTTCGTTGCCACGGCATTCAAAACTGTGTCAATGTTTGCCCCAAGGGTCTGAACCCAACCAAGGCGATTGGTCATATTCGCAACATGCTACTGAATCGGGCGAGCTAATCGTCCAGGGGCCTGGCAACAGGCCCCAAATGATAGACCCCGCGAAGACGGGGCTAGAATCTGCGCGTATTGTGTCCTTTGGCGTCACAGCGTGACACCGGAACAAAATACTACTCGGTGCTTACCGGCACTAGCGAGATATAAAACGTATTGAGAGGCCTTGGCTAAGGCCTGTGGCTACCGACCTGGCGGCGCGCACTGAGTGCTGCGGGTGAGTGAGATGCAAGGCGCCTTATCGGGCGATGGAGCATCCGGCGGTCACGCCTCTCGTTATTAGGTGGACAGGAATGCAGAAAGCGTCAATGGAGCTTCTTTGGAAGAGCTCCCATATATCTGGTGGCAATGCAGGTTACGTTGAAGACCTGTATGAAACCTTCCTCACTGATCCCAATGCTGTTCCAGAGGAATGGCGAAGCTATTTCCAGCAACTTCCCCGCGTTAGCGAATCCGCTATTCGCGATATCCCTCACTCTCCCATTCGCGATCACTTTGCCCAGTTGGCCAAGCAGCCGGTTCGTGCGGCGGCCTCGGTCAGCAGTGAAGTTAGTGATCACGAGCGCAAGCAGGTGCGGGTTATTCAATTGGTCAGCGCCTACCGTCAGCGCGGTCATCAGGAAGCTCAGTTGGATCCGCTCAATCTTTGGCAGCGGCCAGGGGTGCCTGACCTGGAATTGCAATATCACCAGCTCAGCGAAGCGGACTTCGATACGGTATTCCAGACCGGCAGTCTGTATGTTGGTAAAGATCAGGCAACGCTGCGTGAGATCTACGACTCCCTGAGGCAGACGTACTGCCGCTCGGTGGGTGCGGAGTTTATGCACATTGTCGATACCCGCGAGCGCGCCTGGATTCAGCAGCGCATGGAAAGTGTGCGCTCCAAGCCGGAATATGGCTTTGAAGCCCGCAGCCATCTGCTGGAGCGTTTGACAGCGGCGGAGGGCTTGGAGAAGTCACTGGGGTCGAAGTACCCGGGCACCAAGCGCTTTGGTTTGGAAGGTGGCGAAAGCTTGATTCCAATGATCGACGCCATGATCCAGCGCGGCGGTGAATACGGCGCCAAGGAAATTGTTATCGGCATGGCCCACCGCGGCCGCCTGAATGTGCTGGTTAATATTCTCGGCAAAAACCCTGCCGAACTGTTTGATGAATTTGAAGGCAAGGTTAAGTACCAAGGCTCGGCCGACGTCAAATACCACCAGGGTTTCTCCTCTAATGTGATGACCGCCGGTGGTGAGGTGCATTTGGCTCTGGCCTTTAACCCCTCCCACCTGGAGATTGTGTCGCCAGTGGTTGAGGGCTCGGTGCGCGCTCGACAAGATCGCCGTTTTGATCCGGTGGGTGAGAAGGTCGTTCCTATTGTACTGCACGGTGACGCGGCGTTTGCCGGCCAGGGTGTGGTCATGGAAACCTTCCAAATGTCGCAGACCCGCGCGTATAAAACCGGTGGCACCATTCACGTGGTGATCAACAACCAAGTTGGTTTTACCACTAGCTTGCAGGAAGACGCGCGGTCAACTGAGTACTGCACCGACGTGGCAAAAATGGTGCAGGCGCCTATTTTCCACGTTAATGGCGATGACCCAGAGGCCGTGTTGTTTGTTTCGCAGCTGGCTGCTGATTTCCGTCAGGAATTCAAGAAAGACGTGGTGGTCGATCTTATCTGCTACCGCCGCCGCGGCCACAATGAAGCCGATGAGCCTTCGGGCACCCAGCCGCTGATGTACAAGCAAATCGGCAAGCAAAAGAGTACCCGCGAACTCTACGTTAACAAGTTGCTGGAAGACGGCACGATTGATAAAGAGTTTGCCGACAAAATGGCCGCCGATTATCGCCAGATGCTCGATGATGGCCAACATGTTGCCAAGAGCTTGGTTAAACAGCCCAATACCGAATTGTTTGTTGATTGGACGCCCTATCTCGGTCACGCCTGGGATGTGCCGGGTGACACCCGTCTTGATGCCAAGGTGCTTAAAGAAGTTGCCGAGGCGGTCAACCGTGTGCCCGATGGCTTTAGCGTGCAGCGCCAGGTAGCCAAGATCTATGAAGATCGACGTAAAATGGCCGTCGGCGCCATGCCGATTAACTGGGGTTTTGCCGAAATCCTGGCCTATGGCTCCCTGCTTCATAGCGGGCATCAGGTGCGCTTAACCGGTCAGGATGTTGGCCGTGGCACCTTCTCACATCGCCATGCGGTGTTGCACAACCAGACCGATGCGGGTCGCTATGTGCCCCTTCAGCATGTTGGTGATGAGCAGCCTGCTTTTGATATTTACGATTCGCTGCTCTCGGAAGAGGCGGTGTTGGCCTTTGAATATGGCTACGCGACGACTCAGCCCAACGCCCTAGTGATTTGGGAAGCGCAGTTTGGTGACTTTGCCAACGGCGCGCAGGTCGTTGTCGACCAGTTCATCAGTAGTGGTGAACTGAAATGGGGTCGCCTCTGTGGCCTGACTATGCTTTTGCCTCACGGTTACGAAGGGCAGGGGCCAGAGCATTCATCCGCTCGACTCGAGCGCTTCCTGCAACTCTGTGCAGAACACAATATCCAAGTGTGTGTGCCGTCGACACCTGCGCAAGTGTTCCACATGCTGCGTCGTCAGGTAGTTCGTCCGCTGCGCCGCCCGCTGGTGGTGATGTCGCCGAAGAGTTTGCTGCGTCATAAAGAAGCCGTGTCTACACTGGAAGAGCTGACCGATGGCCACTTCCAAAATGTGATTGATGAAACCGACGATATTGATAAGTCTAAAGTGACTCGCTTGGTGCTGTGTAGCGGCAAGGTCTACTATGACCTGCGCGATGCCCGCCGAGAGCACGGCAAGGACTCTATCGCGATTGTTCGTTTGGAGCAGTTGTATCCTTTCCCCTATGACGACCTGCGCGAAGTCATTGCTCAGTATCCGAACCTGAAAAAAGTGGTTTGGTGTCAGGAGGAACCGCGCAACCAGGGGGCTTGGTATAACAGCCGTCACCGCATGGCGCGAGTGATCCGCAGCTTCAAACCGGAAAAGAATTTGCTGTTGGGCTATGTGGGGCGCGAGCCTTCGGCCTCGCCAGCTGCGGGCTATATGGCTCTGCACCTGGAGCAGCAAGAAAAATTCATCAGTCAGGCTTTGAAGCTTTAAGCCGGACAAGCGCATAACCATAGACGCGTGCAGCGAACTAACGACAGGATGAAAAATGAGTACTGAAATCAAAGCGCCAACGTTCCCAGAATCCGT